>MWCI01000051.1 GCA_002069965.1 Spirochaetes bacterium ADurb.Bin218
AGGACGATCAATCGATTCAGGTCATGGCGGATGCGAGGGGTTATAGATGAGCTGTTTTATTCTGTGGTTGAAATTTTTGAAGAGATGAAGTTAATCACACTTGATAGTTATTTTTTGGATGGGACAAAGATTGAGCTGTGACGCAGATTGGACAGCTGGCCTTTTTGTTGATCCCGCTTTTTACTATGGCCTGCTTGAATATCATCTGCACGGACCGCACGTGGAGTTGCTTCCGTCCCTGATATTCAGACGTGAAGAGAAACTCATTGCCATCCCTGACCTCTATGAACTCCTCAAGTGAAGGCCGAAGACTCTCGGAGAAGATGGTGACCCGATCCTTGTTGCCCTTGCCGCCTGCAACAAACAGGGTGAGGTTTTCCATGGAGACATGCCCGACCATGATGTTGACTACCTCGGATACCCTGAGCCCAACGGAGTATAGCAGGGCGATGATGAGACGGTGTTTGATGTTGTGAATCTGCTTCAGTATGCGGACAATCTCATTCCTGGTTAAAATCGTTGGCAGATGCTTTCACTTCTTCATCTTAGTGACGTATGAAAGGTCCAGGTGCTTTTTCAGTATCCCTTCGAAAAATAGGAAGGGGCAAAGCTGTGTAACCGCACGGTGGAATAGGAGGCCTTCACCTCCTCGATGAGAAAAAGAAAATAACGTGCGGCATTGTCCTGGGTACAGTTATCCAGAGACATTGAATAGGTATCGGCAAGCCACTGGTGAACCGAATAATGATCTACAAAGGGACGAATATACAGTTCATATTGTTTATCATCCATGTTCGCGCACCCTTTCCTTCAATATTCTCTACAACTATACATTTGATTCGTATTATGTTAAGAATTAATCCCCTTCCTGAAAAAATTATTCAATTAATCTATTACTTAGCTTGACTTTTTAAAGAATTTTTCTACAGATAATATTAGTTGTACGCAATGCCGGGAAAAGGAAGGAAATGTTGCTATGACGAAAACGATATTATCAGAAGAACAAAAAGCCCAAGTCGTTAATTTCATAAAAACAAAGCCTGAAATGAATTCAAAAGAGATTGCGAACATCTTGAATTATCCTGTAGAATGTGTTCGTTCATTGAAATCTCATGTTACGATGGGAACATATGACAAAGTAATAATTGATGATGATAGTGAAATAGATTATGAAATTAGTTTAAGTATGGAAAAAGATCTTCAAACATTTCTTCTCAATGATCTCACGCAAATTGAACCAGGCTTGAAACTTGTAGAAAAAGGAAAAGAATATCAAATTGAAGTCGGAAGAATTGATATTTTAGCAAAAGATAAAAATGATGAATATGTAATTATAGAATTAAAAGCAGGAAAAGCAAAAGATGATGCTTTAGGACAAATTCTTGGTTACATGGGTTTTGTTTCTGAAGCATTAGCAAATGGGAAGCCAGTTCGTGGTTATATAATTGCAAATGATTTTGAAGAAAGATTAAAATACGCAGTGAAGAATGTACCCAATGTAATGTTAAAAGCATATAAAGTGAATTTTTCATTTGTGGACATAAATAGGTCGTGAACTTTTCGGCATCCATGCCTCAAAGTTTATAAACTTATTGTAATGTGGTTTCATCGCATAACAAAGCTTATGTTCTGCGCTCCCTGGTCGGTCGCTTGGCCATGCGGCACATCGTGGCGAAAAGCAGCCGCGACGTCACATAAGCAAGACGTTACCTGCAACCCTAAGAGACAGAACCGAAACTTAAAAATGAATATACAAAATGACAATACCTTTGATAATTACAATTTGTGTTTTACTGATACTTGCCTACGTTTTTGACATCACATCATCAAAGACGAAAATTCCTTCTGTAATTTTACTATTACTGTTGGGGTGGACTGTTGGTCAAATATCAAACAGATTTGAAATCCCGATACCAAACCTCAATCCAATTTTACCTATTTTGGGTACAGTCGGACTAATACTTATCGTTTTAGAAGGTTCATTAGAATTAGAACTTAACAAATCAAAATATTCTTTTGTTGGCAGAGCATCTTTAATAGCTTTTTTACCAATGTTACTTTTTAGCTTTGGACTTGCTTTTGCTTTTCAATACTTTGGAAATACAACATTTAAAATCGGACTTGCTAACTCAATTCCATTTGCGATTATTAGTAGTGCAATAGCAATACCAAGTACTCAAAACCTAATTTCCAAAGACAAAGAATTTATTACATATGAAAGTAGCCTTTCAGACATTTTTGGTGTTATATTTTTCAATTTCATTACTCTAAATGACAATATTGGTACAAAATCGGTTGGATACTTTTTGTTAGAAATAATTGTAATTCTTCTCATTTCCTTTATTTCAACTGTTGCACTTGCCTTTCTTTTGAGCAAGATAAAACACCATGTGAAATTTGCCCCAATTATTTTGACGGTTGTTTTGACTTATGCAGTTTCTAAAATTTATCATTTGCCTGCATTGATATTTATTTTACTCTTCGGACTTTTTCTTGGGAATCTTGATGAAATCAAACATAATAAATTTATTCAAAGACTAAAACCAGATATTCTTAATGGAGAAGTTCATAAGTTTAAAGAACTCACAGCAGAAATTGCATTTTTAGTTCGGTCGCTATTCTTTCTTTTATTCGGATATTTAATACAATCGTCTGAAATATTGAACGTAGAAACAATAGGTTGGGCTTTATGTATAACAATATCAATTTTTATTATACGGTTGTTGTTTCTGAAACTATTCAAACTGCCATTGAAACCATTACTTTTTATTGCACCACGTGGACTTATTACTATCCTGCTTTTCCTGACAATTCCAATTTCGCAAAATATTGAAATAGCAAATAAATCATTAGTAATTCAAGTAATTATCTTGACAGCAATATTGATGATGTTTGGTTTAATGACAAATAATAAAAATGAAGTAGAAACTAAATGACAACAAGAAGGGCCGCAGGTAACAAGGGTTTGAACGCAATGGGGGCAGAAGTAGTAAATTCAACATTTGTACTTCTATTGAGCTTTTGTGGTTTATTGAACATTTGTGCTTCTAATCCCCCCACTGCGTCAAGCGCCAAACCGTTATGTGCAATACGAATTCACCAAAATGTTAAGAGGACATTATGTGCAATGAATTAAATCGTTCAGATTATGTAAAAATTATAGATGATGTTATCAAAAGTACAAAAAAAGTCGGAGCTTGAGAAAATTGAGTCAAATATTTTATGCAAATTAAATCAAATTCCTAATTTTAATTCTGATTTATATCAGCCGCTATCTTTGGCGATTCAAATGATAAATTTAAAAAAACAGGATATTTATAATTCTAATCAATTTATCATCAATATACTTCTTGCAAGTGCTAGTTTGATTACAGCATTAGTGTTTGGTATTATACAATTATGCAAATAAAATCGAGGTTTTAATAATGATAAATTGGATGTTTTACCCAAAGTCAAATGATATTCCAACTCATTTACGTGCAGTAATTGATGATGTTTTTATCAAAAATCAAAATAGTATTGATTCTTCAATCAATCAATATTCAAGCAATGAAATTTTAGAAATACTTCGCACAAGTGTTGAATCACTTGGTTATTTAATCGAAAAAGATAAAACATCTGAAGGTAAAATTAAAGTGCCTGTTCTTTTTGGTTTAAATGGAAGTTATGACAAATCTTTCGATGCAGATGGTTATCATAAAGAATTGAAAACAGTTGTTGAGGTTGAAGCTGGACGAGGTGTTACAAATTATCAATTTTTAAAAGATTTGTTTCAAGCTTGTGTAATGCATGATGTTGATTACTTAATAATTGCCATTCGAAATATTTATAGAGATAGTCAGGACTTTAATAAAGTAATTTCATTTTTTGATACAATTTATGCAAGCAGTAGATTAAAATTGCCATTAAAAGGGATCTTGATTGTTGGATATTAATTCGTACTGCGCCTAACATTGGCTATAAGCTGCGCTCCGTGCTCACTGCGTTGCGCGCGGTGCTCGGGGCTAAAGCCCACATTTGCCTGTCGGCAAACGTCTTATAGCCAAGAAACGTTAACTGCCATTGCCATATAGGAGAACTTTATGGACATCAAAACATTTTTAATATTAGGTGGATATGGAAATGTGGGTCGTGTTTTGACACGGCTATTATTGCAAGAAACAAATGTCAGGTTGGTGTTGGCCGGGCGAAATTTTGAGAAAGCCAAGGCAGCCGCTGACCAATTCAACAATCTTTTTGAAGGAAACAGAGTCACGGGAATGTATGCTGATGCGTCAGACTTGGAAGACCTTAGACAGATATTCAAAGGTGTTGACTTTGTGGTTGTAGCTTCCAGCACGGCTAAATACACTAAAGAGATTGCAAGAACAGCATTGGAAGCAGGTTGTGATTATATAGATATTCACTTTGGTCCCAAAATCTATGCCACATTGCATTCCTTAGCCGAAGCCATTAAAAATGCTGAGCGGTGCTTTATCACAGGAGGCGGATTTCATCCTGGATTACCTGCAGCTTTAATACGCTATGCCGGTCAATATTTCAACAGAATGGAGAAGGCAATAGTCGGTGGTGTTATGAATGTGGAATTTAGAAATTATGAGAGTTCAGAATCAACCATAATTGAATTTGTTGAGGAGGTAGTTGATTTTCAACCCTTTTTCTACAAAAATGGAAAATGGCGAAAAATAAATATAATGAGTACAAAAGATTTAGTAGTAATGGATTTTGAAGGTGAATTTGGCAAAAGGCAATGCACCCCTCTGTTCTTTGAGGAACTTCGTGAAATACCAGTCATCTTCCCAACTCTCAACCAGACTGGTTTTTATATGGCTGGCTTTAACTGGTTTATAGATTATTTTGTTTTTCCGTTCATCTTTATTTCTCTAAAACTATTTCCCAAGATATTAATCAAGCCAATGTCAAAACTGATGAAGTGGGGTCTTACGACATTTTCCAAACCACCGTATGGTTTAGTTATGAAATTAGAAGCCAGTGGTGAAAAAAACGGTAAATTAAAAAACATTGAAATACAACTTTCACACAAAGATGGTTCCTTTTTCACTGCTATCCCTGTTGTGGCTTGTTTGTTGCAATACCTTGATGGATCGATTAGGAAGCCTGGTCTATGGTTACAGGCCAACATTGTAGAGCCAAACCGATTTATGCAGGATATGAAACGAATGGGAATCGATGTTAAAGTTCAAGACAAGAATGGCAACGGCAGATAACAGCGTGTTTGCAGTTCGCTTCGCTTTACCCAAATTGCCTACGCTACGCTTCGGCAACTTCTTTTATCTGCGGCCGTTATCTGAAAGCGGCGCGCTTAATTTTTTTACTTTTTTCGTAACTATTCAGCAAAAAAATTTTAAAAAAAATAAAAAGAGACTATTAATTTTACAGGCATAGTATATATTATGTCGCATGAAACGAGAAGAAATACGAAGATTAATAGAGAAAAATCCTGAAGCAGTTATTGAACTGATTAGAAAGACTTTTTGCCAGGATTGAAGAGCTTGAACGGCGTTTACATATAAACAGCCGCAACAGTAACAAGCCGCCAGCAAGTTACGGATTGAATAGGAAACAACGGCGCATGCAAGAACGGGAGAAGTGGGGTTATCACTTCAGCGTCATTTCCTTAGTTTTTTTGAGAGCTTTCTGTAAGAACAAAGAAGCTAAAAATTCCTGCAATACACATCAGACTTCTAAATGCTATGATAAAATAATCGGTTTTCATTTTTGGCAAGTCAGAAATTATGCTGTTTATAACAAAAACCATGCAGTATGGAATGTATATATCCATTATAAGGAGTTGAATGGTTATATTGAATTTGCTCTCTGTTATTATTTTGGCAATGTGGATGGTAAATAAAAGTGTAATTGTTCCACCTATGAGTGTTGCAGCTGTTTTTCCAAAAAGAAAGTTTACAAGGGAGATAACATAAATTATCTCAACATAATATAGAGGCAAAAGATATTGAACTACCTTAGACCTTTTTATGGATAGGTTGTTTACTCTAAAAATTTTAAAATTTAACATATTTTTGAAACACTTATTTTGTGAAACAATTATATTATATATAAGTCAGTCAATTAAGAAAAGTTACAAAGATAAAATTTTTGTTAGCTATTGAGGATTAGTCTTAAACTTTTATTTTGAGGTGAAAATGTATACTAAAAAGCAAATTGTTGTGCCAGAGGAATATGAGGGAGAGAGAATTGATAGATTCCTTGCTTGCTATATGGAAGATTCAATTTCCAGAAGTATGGTCCAGAAACTTATCAAGTCAGAGAATATTCTTGTAAATGGAAAACTCATAAAGCCTAGTTATAGCCTATCCACAGATGATGAGATAGAGGTAACTTTTCCACAAGAGGATGTAAAGCTTCCTTTCCCTGAAGATCTGGCCATAGATATTATATATCAAGATGATGATATTGTGGTTATAAATAAAGCACCAGGCATAGTAGTTCACTTAGGCCCTGGAAATTATGAAAAAACCCTTGTAAATGCCTTACTGTTTCACATAAAAAAGCTTTCAGCTGCAGGGGATCCCACAAGGCCTGGCATTGTCCATAGACTTGATAGAGATACTGCAGGGCTTATGGTTGTGGCAAAAAGCGATGCAGCCTATTATAGCCTTGTTGAACAGTTTTCTCATAGACAGGTGATTAAAATTTATAAGGCAGTGGTTACAGGTAAACCCCCCAGAGAAGAGGATCTTATAGATAAACCAATTGCAAGGCATAAAAAATACAGGGAAAAGATGTGTATATCGGAAGATGGCAGGGAAGCCTTAACTCAATACAAAGTGGAAAAGGTATGGCACAAGTCCACTGGCGTGTTTTCTCTTTTGACTTTGCGTATTTTAACAGGAAGAACTCATCAAATAAGGGTTCATCTATCTTCCATAGGAAATCCTGTGGTGGGAGATCCTGTTTATTCAAAAAAGTGGAGTAAGTTTAATGTTCCCTATTTACTCCTTGGGGCGACCTATCTTTCTTTTAAACATCCTGCGCAGGAGAGGCTTATGGAATTTGAAGTGCCTCTCCCATCGCACATTGTGGATTTTATTGAAAAACTTGAAAGCAGAGATTAATACTTTATGCCAGTTGCCTCACGGACTTTTTCCAGGGTTTTCATTGCAACTGCCCGAGTCTTTTCTGCACCTTTTTTAAGAATTCTTCTTACCTCTTCAGGATCGCTTTCGTAGAGCTTTCTTTTTTCTCTATAGGGTTTAAAGTATTCAGAAACAAGCTCTACCAGTTCCTTCTTAAACTGACCATATCCTGTGCCACCTTTTAGGTATCTCTCTTTTGTGTATTCCAGCTTATCTGCAGGAGCAAAAAGCTTATAAAGGGCAAAAACATTGCACTTATCTGGATCCTTTGGATCCTCCACTGGAGTAGAATCAGTTACTATTTTCATTATCTTCTTTTTAAGAACATCTTCGCTGTCAAAGATGTCTATTGTATTGCCATAGCTTTTTGACATTTTCTGCCCATCTATTCCAGGTATAACAGCCAATTCTTCGGATATATATGGCTCTGGCAAAACAAAAACTTCTCCATAGGTATTATTGAATCTTTCTGCAATGTCCCTTGTAATCTCAAGGTGCTGCTTTTGATCCTTTCCAACTGGGACTAAGTCTGCATTAAAAAGTAGAATGTCGGCTGCCATCAAAACAGGATAGGTAAATAAACCTGCAGTTGGAACTATTCCTTTTGATGTTTTATCTTTATAGCTGTGACTTCGCTCAAGTAATCCCATGGAGGTGTGGCATGAGAGAATCCATGAAAGCTCAGCAACCTCTGGAATATCAGATTGCACCCAGAAATAGCATTTATCAGGATCAAGCCCAAGGGTAAGAAAATCAATTGCTGCATTTATTGTATTCTTTTTGAGTTCATCTCTTTCATGAAGAGAGGTCATTGCGTGATAGTTTACAATAAAGCAAAAGAGATCACTTTTATCTTGAAATTCTATCATTGGCTTCATCATACCAAAGTAGTTGCCAATGTGAAGTGTCCCTGAGGGTTGAATACCAGAAAGAACTCTTGCCATAAATCACCTCGTGAAACTTAAATATAAACAGTGAGTAACTCTGCCCAAAATAGTGTCAAGTAAGAAAAATTTTCCTTTACTTTTCAATATAATTTTGTATATTATAACAAAATTTACTGCCTATAGCCGGTAGGCAGTTTTAGAATAAAAAATTAGCATACTTAATGGAGGATTTAAATGGAAGAAAAGAAAAAGATTGAACAGAATATGGGCGGTCCAGATAAGTTTATAAGGACTATGGTTGGGATAGCATTTTTGCTGAATATTATTATTCTTGAGCCTGGGGTTGTTGGCACAGTTATATTGCTCGTCTTTGGCCTTGTTATGCTTGGTTCAGCATGGATTGGTTTCTGCCCAGCCTATGTTCCCTTTGGGATAACAACATGTGGAGAACTCTCAAGCTGTGAGAAAAAGAGTGAGTAATATTTGTATTTCAGTCAGGTCAAGTTGCAACCTGACTGAAATATTTTTTAGCTGCAACAGGCTCCTTTTATCCCTTTGCAAAAATCATCAATCTCGATCTGAAGAGTCGTATGTTCAATATCAAATTCATTTTTTAGCAAGGCATTGACCTTTTGTATAATGCTGTCAGAGCTTTCTTTATGTTCTTTATCTATGAGTATGTGACATGACAGAAAAACCTCTGTTGAGTTTATAGACCATATGTGCAGCCCATGGACTGAATCAACGCCCTCTGTAGCCTCAATTCTTTTTAAGATTTCCTCAGAGTCAAGGTGATCTGGAACTCCCTGAAGAAATATTCTGAGTGATTCCTTAATAATGCCAAGACCGCTCCATATAATCATTATTGCTATAAAAAAGCTTATTACTATATCTATTCTTCTGTCTCCAGAAAATTTTATAGCAATCGCTGCTATTATTACAGAAACAGATGATAGAGCATCAAAGAGAAGGTGGAGGGATGCTGCCTTTATATTGAGATTTTTATCTTCACCTCTGTGAAGAACAATTATTGATAGGACATTGCCAAAGAGTCCAATAAAGGCCACAGGAAGCATTATTGAAAAATTTATGTCTATGGGATTTTTAAATCTCTCGATTGACTCATAGAATATGTATGCCCCAATTAATATAAGTGTTAATGAGTTAAAGAGTGCAGCCACAACCTCAAATCTTTTGTACCCAAAGGTATAAACTCTGTCTTTCTTTTTTTGAGATATTTTTTCGCCACTATAACCTATTATGAGAGATAAAACATCAGATAGATTGTGTCCTGCATCTGAAATTAGAGCAAGACTGCCTGATATGATCCCTCCAATGTATTCTGCTATGGTAATTATTAAATTTAAAATTATCACAGCCAGTAGTCTGAAACCTCCTGAGGTCTTTCCATGGCTGTGGTGGTGATTGCATTTCTCTGTATGTTTATGAGTTTCCATGTTATTTTCCTCGCTCATTTATGTGGTCTATTCCATATTGAAGTATGATTTCAATATGCTCATCATCTAAAGAATAAAATGAATTTTTACCCTCTCTGCGAACTTTCACAAGCCTTGATTGCTTGAGAATTCGCAATTGATGAGATATGGCAGACTGGTGCATTTTTAGTTCTTCTGCTATATCCCCAACTGATAATTCCTGTCTTTTTAGAAGATTCAGAATTCTTATTCTTGTAGAATCAGAGAATATTTTAAAGAATTCTGCAAGTTCAAAACACAACTTTTCTTCGTTTTGTTTTTGAATATCTCTTTTCATGTTCTTCTCGCATTTGTTATGTGTTTATATGAATAAATGTTCATTTGTTTTATTGTTTACATTTTGTCAAGCTTATATTTGATTTTTTTTAAATTTTCCAATATTTATTTCTTATCCCTTTTTAGGAAAATTTTTTATCTTTTATCTGTTATTATGTTTATAAAGCAGATATTTTAATCTCTACCCTCTGAAAATGTCTTGATTTTAAGGGCGGTGATTTTTTTATATAGATATGTCAGTTAAATTAAAGATATATCTTTTTATAATTGCAATTTTTGCTCTGAGCCATGTCTCTTATGGTAAAAATAAAATAGCTGTTGTTAAAAGCAAGTATGACAACATAGAGCTTGTTTTGTCCAATTATAATATTCCATACGATTTGCTTTCTCTTAAGGAGTTGGTTGAGGGGAACAGATTTTTTGATTATGATGCCATATTTTTCCCATCTGGAATTGAATCTGGATACGAGGATAATCTTGAGATAAACTGGCAGGGTAAGCAGATTACCTCAGTGAAGCTTTCCAGGGATTTTTTTGAACTTGATGAAAAGGATTTTTCCCAAAAACTGAGATCCTTTATAAAATCAGGAGGTTCTGCATATTTTTCAGGATATGCTTATAAACAGTTAAGCTCTGCCTATAATTGCTTTGAGTTTTTTTATAATTTCCCATATATGGGTATTCCTGGCAGGATTGAAGCAACAGTTCTTGGTGATCTTGCTATGTTCAGTTTGAAAAAACAGGCTGCACTTTATATGGAATACCCTGGGTGGATTGCATTAAAAAGTGTAGATAAGGCAGAGATTCTGTCAGAGGCTTCCTTCCCAACTCCCAGAGGAGAGAAGTTCGGCCCAATTAGTGTTCTAATAAAAGATGGCGATGGTGAGGTTATATACACAAGCTATTACAGCACTGTTTACAGTGAATTTAAGAGATTTAATATTTATAGAATAGCTGGCAATAAGGTCTTAAAGCGTGCAATGGAGCTTGCGTTGCTTCATTCTCAAAATATCAAGGCACGTATTACAGATGCTTTTCTTGCTGGGGAGACCTGCCGTGAGTATTATTTCAATATTGATGTGGGAACAAATACCTTTTATTTTTACTCCTCAGGTTTTCCTGTGATGTATGAGATATATGATAGTAATAACAATCTTCTTGTATCAAAGGAAGTCTATTCTCAGGAACAGATCTACACTATTAAGTCTACAAAGGATGATTACTGTTTTGTTAAGGTTTATCCCGGGGATGGTAATAGATGGAGCATATATGCAATAGTTGCAGCACGTGGCGCTGTTATTCCTCCTTATCTGGTTAAGTCTGCAAAATGGATTGGGCTGTTTTTTTTGGCTCTTTTTGTCGCAGCCTTCTTAAAGGTTTTGTTTACTCGCCTGTGGCGATGAGTTTTGGCTATATATTTAAATTTTTTTATAAATTTTATATTATTTGTTCTTAATTTTTTTTCAGTTAAAAGGTAATTTATGACTATAGCTACCCATTTTTCTCAGCTTTGTTTATAAGATAGCTTTCCTCTGTAAATGTTTTTGATTGCTTTTGATTTTTTTATTTACAGAATAGTGTAATTGGTGGCTTACTGTCCTATAAAGAATAAAATTTGCTCTCAATATAGGGAGTCTATTCTCTTTTTAAAATCCATTCATTTTAAATTAAAGTAGGAGCATTTGTAAATGGGTAAGATAATATCCGTTTCCAACCAAAAGGGGGGTGTGGGGAAAACTACAACAACTGTCAATGTTGCTGCTTTTCTTGCAGAAAAGGGCAAAAGAGTCCTTGTGATAGATATAGATCCTCAGGGTAATGCAGGTTTTGGACTTGGCATAAACGCAGAGGAGATGGAAACTACTATTTATGAGGTCTTAATTGATGAGATTCCTGTAGAAGATGCAATTTTTAAAACAGATATTCCCGGGCTTTCTATAATACCTTCCAATATTCACCTCTCCGGTGCTCAGGTCGATCTTTTAGATGTTGAGGGCAAAGAGTTCATTTTAAAAAAGAAACTTCAGCATATTAAGAATCATTATGATTTTATATTTATAGATTGTCCCCCTTCTCTTGGGATATTAACGCTCAATAGCCTTGTAGCAGCTGACTCTGTTTTGATCCCTTTGCAGTGTGAGTATTATGCTCTTGAGGGTATAAATCAGCTATTAAGAATAATTGTGATGGTTCAGGAAAATCTCAATAAATCCCTTAAAATTGAAGGTGTTATTCTTACAATGTATGACCCAAGGACAAATTTATCTCAACAGGTTGTATCGGATGTAAGAGAGTTTTTTCAGGATAAGGTTTTTGATTCTATAATCCCCCGTAATGTAAAGCTTTCTGAGGCTCCTTCTTTTGGTAAGCCAATAGGTCTATACGATAGGGTATGTCCTGGTAGTATTGCTTACGAAAAACTTGCAGATGAGGTATTGGCAAATGAGTAATAAAAGAGCTCTGGGGAAAGGTCTCAGTGCCATAATTTCTACTTCTCCAACTCCTGTTTCTGAGATTGAAAATATAGTAGCAGATGATAAAAATAGAGTTATAGAAATTGATCTTGATGATATTATTCCAAATCCAGATCAGCCAAGGACGGTTTTTGATGAGTCAGAAATAGAAGGTCTTGCAGAGTCAATAAGATCAGTGGGGCTTATACAGCCTATAATTGTTCGTCATGAATCTGGACGATATGTCATTGTAGCAGGGGAGAGAAGATATAGGGCATGCAAACTCAATGGCATGAAAAAAATTAAGGCCATTGTAATAGAGGCTGACGAGGAGCAAAACTTTACAGTGGCACTCATTGAAAATATTCAACGGGAGGATTTAAATCCTATAGAAGAGGCAAGAGCCTATAGGCTTCTTATAAATCGTTTTAAGTTAAGGCAACAGGATGTAGCAAAGAAGGTTGGTAAAGATAGAACTACTATTACTAATTCTTTGAGACTTTTAAATCTTCCAGAAGAAGTGCAACAGGGCATAATTGATAAAAATATTACTCAGGGACATGCAAAGGTTTTGCTTTCCATTGAGGACAATGAGAGGCTTTTGAAGCTTTATAAAGAGGTTGTAGATAAGGGGATATCTGTCAGGGCTCTTGAAAAGATGGTACTTGAGACACGTGAGATGGAAGAGTTAGGTAAGGAGGCTAAAAAACAGCTTAAAAATCCTCAAATTAAAAAAATGGAAGAAGAGCTAATTGCAAAGCTTGGAACAAAGGTTGAAATAAAACATAGCGGAAACAAAGGGAGAATTGAAATAAGCTATTACTCCCTTGATGACTTTGAGAGAATTATTGAAAAGATAAAATAACCTTGAGCTTAATACTCATCAAGATTAATCTTTTCAACTTTATCATTTTCTATGTCTAAAATGGCAGCAGAGGATTCGTCGTGTTTGTAAATTGCTCCAGGATTTATTATTCTTGTTCTATTGGACATATAATTTTCAAAGTGATGAGTATGGCCTTTGATTATGTAGTCATATTTTTCTGAAGTGACGGCTTCTCTATACATGGGCACATTATTTCCATGGAACATTATAAACTTTTTGCCGCTTAATTCAAATTCAATCTTGTCCAGAACCGGTCTCATTCCAAGGACTGAGGCTTTCCAGTTGATAACATCTGTATCGATTAAATCTCCATTGCCCAGCACAATATAGCAGTCAAATTCTGCCATATATTCAAGCATTCGCGGGGAGGTTATATCTCCAGCATGAGCAAGTGTTTTTATCCCTCTCTCTCTGAAGATTGAGAGGACAATCTCCAGAGAGTCTATATCATTATGAGTGTCAGAGATTATTCCAAGAAGCATTTGCCTATCCCAGCTTAGAACCGATTTCTATTGAGTCATCCACAAAGATTACATAAGGTCTATCTTTGGATGATTTTTTTGCAGCCAGAAGCATTCCATTTGATTCAATGCCAAAGATCTTTGCAGGCTTTAAATTTGCAACAAGGAGTATTTTTTTGCCTTTGACTTCTTCAGGGGTGTAGCTTTGAGCTATACCAGCAACAATCTGTCGTTTTTCCTTCCCTGTATCTATTTGTAGTCTCAGCAGTTTTTCGGAACCATCAACCCTTTCAGCCTCAAGAATTTTTGCAACGCGTATATCTACCTTTGTAAAATCTGATATTTCTATAATGCCTGTCTCTTCCTGCTTCTCCTTTGCTTTTGGTTCTGAAAGTTGTTTTTCTTGAGCTTTTGTCTTTTCAAGTTTTGGGAATAAAATCTCAAGCTTGCTTAATTTTTGTCCTGATGTTAGATTGTTAAATGACAGAGCTCTTTCAACAGAAAATTCTGGATTCTGGACACCAAAGGCCTCAACAATTTTCGGAGAAATTGTGATGAAAATAGGGGAGAGCAATAGTGCAACTGAATATATGCTTTCAAGAAGATTTCGAATTACAGAGGCTAATCTATCGTTGTTGCCTTCCTTGGCAAGCTGCCAGGGTTTATTCTCGTCTATGTATTTGTTAAGGGAGCGTATGAATTCCCATAATTTTTCTATGCCAATATTTGTCTGAAATTTTGATGAGCTTTCTAAATAAATTCCTGCACATCTTTCTAAGTTTTCCTTGAGCTCATTTTTTGAAGCCATATCCTTTCCATATTCTGGAATTTTGCCATCGAAGAATTTGTCAGTCATGTTAAATGTGCGGTTTATTAGATTACCAAGGTCATTGGCAAGGTCATAGTTTATGCGATCAATTACCACCTCCTCACTGAATCTTGCATCAAGGCCAAAGGTCATCTCTCTTAAAAGAAAATATCGGATTTGATCATTGCCATATTTTGCCACAAGATCCTGAGGAGTTACAACATTGCCCAGTGTCTTTGACATTTTTGCATCTTCCATATTCCAGTATCCATGGACATTAAGGTGATTGTAGGGCTCAATGCCTGCTGCCTTAAGCATTGTAGGCCAGAAAATTCCATGGGGTTTAAGTATATCCTTTGCAATGATATGCTGTGCAACAGGCCAGTATTTTTTGAATTTTTCATCATTGGGATATCCTATTGCACTGACATAGTTTATAAGGGCATCAAACCACACGTATGTGACAAAGTTTTCGTCAAAGGGGAGAGGTATTCCCCATGTTAGGCGTGATTTTGGCCTTGATATACATAGGTCCTCAAGAGCTTCAGATTTTAGCATTGAGAGGACTTCGTTTTTGTATCTCTCTGGTCTGATGAAGTCAGGATTTTTGTTGATATGGTCAATAAGCCATTGTTGATATTTGCTCATTTTGAAGAAGTAATTTTTTTCTTCTATATATTGAGGCTCTTTGTTGTGCTCAGGGCATTTACCGTTTACAATCTCTTTTTCTGTTAGAAATCTTTCACATCCAAAGCAATAATATCCGCCATAGCTTCCAAAATAAATATCTCCGCTGTCATATACCTTTTGAAGTATTTCCTGAACTATCTTTTTGTGACGTTCTTCTGTTGTCCTTATAAAATCTGAATACTTTATTCCTATTTCGTCCCAGGTAGATCTAAATTTAGCACTTATTCTGTCAGCGTATTCTTGAGGAGATGAATTATTTGCAGTTGCTGCTGCATTTATTTTATCTCCATGCTCATCGGTTCCTGTAAGAAAGTAGGAGTCATAGCCTTGAAGAGAATATAGTCTGGTGATAAAATCAGCCAGAATGGTTGTGTATGCGTGACCTATGTGCGGCTCTGCATTTACATAGTAGATTGGTGTTGTTACATAAAACCTTTTTTCCATTTAAATCCTCTTTTGACTGGTTAAAGTTTTTATTATTTAGAAGACTCATCATCTCCCTTGAATATTGTCTCCATAAGCTCATCTTTGACTTTATATCTGTCATTGACCTTTATAAGATCTGAGCTTTTAATTTCAATAAATCTATCGCCATATTTTATGGTTACTGATTCTCTCAGTGTATTTACAGATATTACAGTAAAGCTTTGATCTCCTGCAAAAATCTCTTCCTCAACTTCCGGGAGATATTGATTTAGTGCTCTATATGTTTCGTACTCATAACCAAGACAGCATAGGAGTCTGCCACACATTCCAGAGATCTTCAGCGAATTTAGATTCAAACTCTGCTCTTTAGCCATTTTGATAGATACAGGTTCAAATTCTTCCCTCTGAAATAGGCAACAGAGTTCTCTGCCGCATGGGCCATATCCACCTATAAGGCGTGTTTCGTCTCGAACACCAATTTGTCTCATTTCTATTCTTGTTCTGAAAACAGCTGCAAGCTCACGGACAAGTTCTCTAAAATCTATGCGATTGTCTGCAACAAAATAGAAGATTATTTTCGTTTTGTCAAAGAGACATTTTACAGAAACTAACTTCATGTCTAAGCTTTTGGCTTTTGCCTTTTCTTTGCAAATGGCAAAAGCCTTCTCTTCTATTGCCTCAAGCTCTGGTATTCTTGCAAAGTCTTCCTCAGTTGCCTTACGTAAAATTTTACCATTTACTATGATATTGGGATTGTTCTGGTAGAGTTTGCTCTTTACCACCTTCCCCATGTCAATGCCATGATCGATCTCAACAATACAATCAGAGTTTTGTTTGAAAAAGAAATCCTTTGTATCAACATAATATATCTGATAGCTATTTCTCAGTTTTACAGCTGAAATTTCCATATAACTCCTCTTTTTGACGAACCTGAATTTATCTGTTGATCCAGGAAAAATCCGGTTCCAAAAAACCTGTAGTATTGATATGCGAAAGGGAATAAATTGCCCCTTTCAAAAAATTCTTTGGATTGAGATTATTTTTTAAGCCTTTTTTTAGTGCAAGCAGTATTTTTATAACTTTTGCAGCTGATTGGTTTTCTGTCAGAATTTCTGCAGGCAGAGCTATTGGCTCTCCCTTGATAGAACTTGTTAAAATAAAGCTGTATATATTAATCAATATTGTTATAAAAAAATCAGCATCAGAACCAGAAGGGAAAGCTATATTTTGAAGACCTGTGCTTTTTTTGTTAACATAGTTGCTGATTTCCTTAGCTATTTCCAGGATTGATGATAAAGTATCCCCCTCACAGAGTTTCAAGGCATTCCCTGGAGATCCCCCTGAAATTTTTGCAAGAATTTCAGAATCCCTTCTTTCAGGATGCTTTTCCTTAATAATATCTTCCACATCCTGCTCACTTAGAGGTTTGAAAGGTAATTCCATACATCTGGAAATAATTGTGGGCAATATCCCTGATTTATTGTCTGCAATGAGAATGAGAACAGTAGACAGGGAAGGTTCTTCAATTGTCTTTAAAAGAGCGTTCTGGCCATTTTCTGATATTGAATCAACGCCATCTACTATTGCCATATATCTTCCATGAATGGCTTTGCGGCTCAGCTTATCAATGAGCCATCTAACAGATCCTGTTTCCTCTTCAGAACCAATTGGAATCTTTCCCTTTTCATCTCGCTGGAGAAATAAGAAGTCCGGATAGCTTCTCCTTGAGATTTGAAGGCATGTTGGGCATGTATTGCATGGCCTGTTTTGGGACTGGCATAGAATCATCATTGCAAATAGCTCTGCCACAGTAGCTTTCCCTATACCCCCTTGACCTGTAAAAAGAAGAGCCTGAGGTAGTTCGTCCTTTTTCAAGAGATTTGATAGATATAGAATTTCCTTTTTATGGCCTTTTATTTGGGTCAAAGCTTTTACCTGAATTTATATAAAAATTTTATTATTTTAATTAATATATTAGATCGAAAATCAAGCCCCTGATCTCCTCGATCTCTTTCATCAGGGTAAAGGCATCACTTTTGCGAGTAATTAGCTGAGATAATTTTAGAAGCCCCTGGTCTATTTCTTTTACTATTTGTTTTTCGCTACGTCCAAGTCTTTTTTCCCTTGCAGATAGCTCCAGCAACTCTGACTTGAGGCTTCGCTCAAGAATCATTTTTAATATTTTGCGAACAATAGCTTTATATTTTTCAAGTTCATAAAGGGATTGCAGATCAAGGAATTTTTTTTCTTGCTGGAGGAGATCCTCCACCATGTCATTTATTTCAACAGTAATATC
Source organism: Spirochaetes bacterium ADurb.Bin218 (assembly GCA_002069965.1). Classification (GTDB taxonomy): domain Bacteria; phylum Spirochaetota; class UBA4802; order UBA4802; family UBA5550; genus UBA5550. The sequence continues at coordinate 17,801 of MWCI01000051.1, forward strand.
CTCTGAAATCCTGGATTCCACCTCTTTTAAAAATTTCGATGATGATAAGCCAGAGCCTTCCTTTTTGGTGGCCTTGCGATCTGCACGGCTCTGCTGCTTTAAAGAGGTCCTGGATATTTCAATCACTGTTTTCCTCTAACTTTTTATTTATGAGGCAGTTGCCTTCAAATTTAACGCCTTCTTCCATCACAAGGCTTGGAGCTATGATATTACCTTTAACTTCACCAGTGGATAGGAGTATGATTCGCTCTGTTGCATATATATTGCCAGAAACCTTTCCTCCTACCACAACAAGGCGAGCCTTGATATCGGTTATAGCATCCCCACTTTGACCTATGAGGACTTTGCCATTTGTATCTATAGTGCCCTGAAATTTGCCATCTATGCGAAGCAATCCGTTTATTTTGAATTCACCCTTAAATTCAGAACCAACCCCTATAATACTGTTAACAATATTATCTTCAACAATTCTATTCGTTTTTGCCATAGCCTCACTCTTTTTTTAGCCTATGGGTCATATTTAATAATATTAATGATTGTTTCAAGCAATTTTTATTTTTAGAGTTTATAGGGTTCACAATTACATTTTCTCCCAGATAAAGTTTTTGATATTTCTCTTTTCTCTGTCAAAGACTATGCCTACCAGATATATGTCCCTGCCACTGGATAAATACTTCTGGTAATATCCCTTCTCTTTCATCTGACGCAAGGGCTCCTCATCTATTACCTTAAACTCAAAGAGATATATCACATCAGGTAATTTCACTGCAAGGTCAATTCGTCCCTGATTTGTAACATCCTCCCCCTCTATGTCAAAGCCAAGACTCTGCAAATAGGCATACAAAACTGAGGCATAAAATCCCTCATATTCTGATATATTATTCTTAACAAAATTGTTATAGGGAATTGAGGCAAAAAGAGATATAAGGTTAACCTTAAAGCTTTCCATGTCTCTTCCCTTAAGGGCCTTGCTCAAATCCTTATACCTTAGACTTCTATCCCCATACAAATAGTCCACTATAAATCTATGCAAGGAGCTTTTCACCTCCCTGTTGGGGAGTTTCAATTTATATGCAATGTCTCCATCTTCATCTACAATCATCTCATCTATGGTGAGATATCCGCTTTGAAACAGTATTACCTCAAGGTCAAGATTTTCTATATCAAAGCTACTCAGGAGTTTTTTATCC
>MWCI01000052.1 GCA_002069965.1 Spirochaetes bacterium ADurb.Bin218
TTGATTATTTGTTCTTTTGTAAATGTTTTAAAAAGCGAAAAAAACTTAGGCTTAAACAAAATAAATCCTCCTTTGCTGAATAAAGATGCAGCTATGATAGATCAGCTATGTATGTGTCAAGAAAATTGCAAAAAAAAAATAAATTTAACCAAAAATGAGAAGTTCTATATATAAAATGACCGTTGATATGATTAGACTCAAAAAAGTAACAATGAGCCCAGGCTTTAGAAACTCAAAAAAGCTAATCTTAACTTTGAGCTTTTCTGCAGATTCAATTACTATGAGGTTTGCCATTGCACCTAAGATCGTTGCATTCCCTGCAAGTGTGGAGGCTGACGCAAGGGACAGCCAGATAAGATCACCTGCACTGTTTTTAAGAATGGGAAGCATTACAATGGTAAAGGGGACGTTGCTTATAATTTGAGATAATATAAGGCTTATTCCATGGAGAATTGTAATTCCCTTGAGATCATTGGATATAGGCCAGTTTGCTACAATGTGTTCAATTATTCCAGAGGTTTCAAAGCCTCTTACAACAATGAAGAGAGAGGCAAAGAAGATAATAAGAACCCAGTCTACCCTTGAAATTACAACAGAGGGCTTTATTTTGCCTAAAAGAAGTATCAAAGAAGCACCCACAAGTGCAATGAGGGGTATGGAAAGGCCAAGTATTTTTCCTGTGAAAAAGAGCCCAATAACAAGAATAAAAATAGGCACAGAGAATTTCATTGAAGCATAGTTGAATTTATAAAGGTTTATATCGCACTTTATAGTTTTACTGCCTTTAAAGTTTTCTTTATAAAGAATTTTTATGACCAGGTATATTGCAAGCATAGATAATATAGAAATAGGAGCAAGGTGCAACATAAATTTACCATAGTGGATACCAGAGCTTATACCTATGAGCATATTTTGAGGGTTACCAGTAATTGTCATTGCACTTCCAGCATTGGATGCAAGTATTTCTGCTATTAGATAGGGAACTGGATTTATATTTGAGTTTCTGCAAATTGATATGACAATTGGCGTGTATAATAAGACAACAGCATCATTTACAAGAAATGCACTTGATATACCTGTGGTGAAAATTATTATAAGAAGCAGAGATTTTTCATTTTTGGCAAATTTTATAGTTTGATAGGCAACAAAGGCAAAAAAACCGTCAAGCTCAAGGACTGTAATTATAATCATCATCCCTATGAGTAGTGATATAGTGTTAAAATCTATGGCAGCTATTGCCTCATCAAAGGAGAGTATTCCAAAGAGTATCATTGAAACTGCGCCAAAAAATGCAGCAGATGGTCTATCTACATTAACCCATGGTAATCGTGTAAAGATTATACCTGAATATGTTATTATAAATATAATTGTAGCAGCTGATAGCATATTTTTATCTTTATTAAAAGTAGTTTAACTTATGGATAACTTTAGAAAATTTATATAAAAGTCAATTATTATTGACATTTGTCGATTTTAAAATAAGAAAGATAGAGAAAATTTTTCAAGTGGTGTAATGATGAAAAGATTTATTGCTTTTTTTTATATTTTATGTTTTGCCCTTGCGCCTGTTTTTTATGCCTATCCCGCAGATATAGATTTTGTAAAGTTTGAGTCTGCAAAGGAAAATTTCAGGAAGGGAGTTGTTTATTTCAACAACATGCAGTATCTTGCTGCAGCTGAATTTTTCAAAAAAGCAATAGATATATATCCTGATTATTATACAGCAAGGGATTATCTTGCCAGATCCTATAAGCTTGCAGGCTTCTCTGACAATGCTATTGTTGAGTTAAAAAAAATAATTGATATATATCCAGACAATATAGCAGCAAAGACCAGACTTGAAAGCCTTTTGTTTCGGAAAGGTTCCTCTGACAGTGGAGATGAAATTTCTGAATATGTTTTTCATAGTGAGTATGATTCTGCTGTGATGAAGAGCTTTTCTTTTCCTGCACCAACTGATCTGGCTGTAGATAATGAAAGAAATATTTATGTTACTTCATTTTCTTCCCCGAGAGTGGTGAAGATAGATTTAAATGGTAAGGCACAGGAGGTAATCCGCAGTGGATACTCTGGAGGAATATATGGCATTGAATTTAAAGGTAGCAAACTTTTTTTTACAGATTTTAAGAATGATACAGTGTTTATTGCATCAACAGAGGGAAAGATCTTAAATAAATTTGGAGGAAGGGGCAGTGGAGATGGGCTCTTCCATGGACCTAAGGGTATAGCTGTTGATAACAGAGGCTATATATATGTTGTTGACTCTGGAAATTGTCGTATTCAAAAATTTGATCCAGAAGGTAGATTTAATCTTGCCTTTGGAAAACAAGGTGAATACGAGGGAGATTTTAAAAACCCATCAGATATTGCTGTGCTAAATGAACAGATATTTATAAGTGATACTAATCTCAAAAAGATTGCTGTATATGATCAATATGGTAATTATATTAAAGATTTGCCTATTCCTGAACTTATATTGCCAAGGGGAATTTCTTCATTTAAAAATTTTATTGTAATATCAGATGAAAAAGCAGGTCTTATATTTTATGATCCTGCAACAGAGGAAAAGCATATTTACAAAGAGTGGGATGGCCATTCAATAACTCGTCCCTTTACATTTATTGCTGATCCTGATGGATTTTTTTATGTAGCTGATTATGCCTTTTCAAAAATTTTATGCTTTTCTCCTTCTAAGAGGAGATATTCAAACATTGAGGTGGAAGTCACTTCTGCAGATACATCGGATTTTCCAGTTGTAGCTTTTTATGTAAATATAAGGGGCAGAGATGGTAAGCCTGTTTATGGTCTGAAATCAGAAAATTTTAAGCTCACAGAGGATAATGCTCCTGTCACAAAGGTTTATAGTGATTATCTTAAAAACAGAGTTAAATCTGTTGCCTTTACACTTTTGGTGGATCGGTCTTTAGAGATGCAGCCATACCATGGGGATCTGCCATGGGTTGCAGATTTTATATTGAAGTCCATGAGGACAAATGATAAGATTCAGCTTATAAATTTTAATAATCAGGTATGGGTTGGCAACAACTTTGATTGGAGCAGAAGGAGAACACTCTCATCTATTAGCCAGAGAGATTATGGCAATGGTAAAAAAACAGGCGAGGCCCTTTATCAGGCAATAAGTTCACTTCTTGCACGTAACGATAGAAGAGCTGTTGTGCTTATAACAGATGGGAAAGTTGCAGGTGATTCCTTTGTGCAATACACTCCAGATATAATTATTGATTATGCAAAGGAGCATTACATTCCGATATTTATAGTGTCATTAAAAAATCCTGATCCTATTTTTCAACGAATTGCCACAGAGACAGGGGGTAGCTTATTAAGGCCTTCTGATATTGATGGATTGAAGAATATCTATCCGATTGTAAAGGAAAGTCAGGAATATAGGTATGTTCTGGTTTTTCAGACCTATAAGATGCCATCTTTCAAGGGATGGTGGGTTGATGTAAAATTTGAAGTTGACTATAAAGGACAAAAAGGTGTCCAGTGGGGAGGTTACTTTGTTCCATAGAGATGATAAAATGATAAATGCCAGGCGTAATATGGTGGCTAAACTTGAGGAGAGGGGAATTTCTGGCTCAGTCCTCAATGCCATGATGAATGTGCCAAGACATCTCTTTGTGTCAGAGGCTCTTTGCTATAGAGCTTATGATGATACAGCGCTTCCCATAGGCTTTGGCCAGACAATCTCCACCCCTTCAATAGTTGCATCTATGGTTCAGTCCTTAAGGCTTACGGGAGATGAGTCAGTACTTGATATAGGTTCTGGATCTGGATACCAAAGTGCAGTGCTTGCTGAGCTTGCAGGAACTGTAACTGCAATGGAGAGGATTCCTGAGCTTGCCAGACGTTCTAAAGAGGTTTTGAGATATCTGGGTTATAATATCGATGTTATAAACTCAGAGGATTTTAATGATGTAGAAGGAACATTTGACAGGATTATAGTTGCAGCTGGAGTAAAAATTTTTCCAGAGGAACTTCTCTATAAGTTAAAGGATGGTGGTATACTTGTAATCCCTATTGATTGCGATGATTCTCATCATGAGATCAGACGCATCGTTAAAAAGAAAGGAAACGAGTTTTTTGAGGAGATTATTGGCAGAGCCAGATTTGTCCCTTATATTGTTGGTGGCAGTTTGTAATCTTTTACTTGTTAATCTCACTGATGAGCCAGTTTATGGCTCTTATTCGTTGAGCCTCGCCTCCAGGGCTATTGCCTTCCTCTGGATAAACTTCTATCGTTTTTTCACTTTGTATGAGGTTAAAAAATCCAAGTACACATTCAGCTGGGGCTGTTTCATCCATAAGTCCAGAGATAAAAAGCACTGGTGTATTGAAAAGTGGAACAAAATTTATAATATCAAAATATGTTAGATTTTTTTTAATTTGATGTTTTTTACTTTTTTGGACATTGATTATATCATTAATTTCCTTTGCTGCGTCGCTCTCTGAGATGTTTTGACTCAGGGGAAGATTGCAAAAGGTAGGTGAGTCCAGCACAACTGCTTTTATGCGATCTGAGAAAGCTGCTGCAAAAAATCCTGCTGCAGCTCCAAGGCCTTTTCCATATATTCCGATGGCAGTGCAGTCAAGAAAGTTTAGCAAGCGTAAAAAATCAATTGAGCGCAATGTATCCAGATAAACAGAACGCAAATAGTATGTTTCTCTGTCTATAATGTTTTCCACAATGAAGCCAAGTCCATGCTGTTGCTCCTCCTCGGGTCTGTGTTCAAGTATAGAATGACCTCTTAAGATTAGCACAAGGTGGGCAACCTCATCGTTTAAGTGACGGACAAGCCCCTTTTCTGGATATCTGTTGTAATCGTGAATATGAATTATAGTTTTACTCTTCTCATTTTTTTTTGGAACATATAAAATCCCGGTTAATCTTGTTTTTAAAAATCCATTGTAAGATATATCGTAGGCCTTGAATTTTGCAGTAGATTTTTTATGGCTTTCATGTAATTCAGGATCGATCGGTATTTTTTTTATTTCAGCAATTGATTTTTCCCAGAATTTTTCAAAATCCTCTTCTTTTGTAAACTCAGGGAGATTATAAAAATATCTGTCAAAGGACTTAATAGCCATATTTAAATACCACCGGAGATTTTATATAAATAGTAGTAGTTCAGGGAATATAAAAAGTATATCAAAAAAATAAGAAATGAACTTATAATTAAAAGAGCGAAAAAAAGTGTAATGTAGTGAAATGGCCTTATGGAAAAGTAAGCTATTATGTTGCCAAAAGAAGTATTGTTATTTTTTAATCTTTTAAAGCTTCTGTAAATTTTTATTGCAATAAAAAGAATCAGGAGAAATAAAACTGCAAATTTAAATACACTATTAAAAACATCTACATTATTCATTGAAAAAATTGTCAGTGGATAGATAATCAAATCTGAGATTACAATAGAGACTATTGAAGCAACCACAGTGAGTATAGCAATACCTGCAATCTCTTTAATTTTATCTTTAAGAGTTCTATTTTCATTATTACTATTGCTCTGCACTTTCACTTTTTTCATCATTGACCTCAGATTCTTTTTCAGCACCTTTTTCTATAAGCCCTTTTTCTTCAAGAGACTTTCGAGCTGCATTGCGCACCTTCGCACTTGGATCATTTTTCATTTTATATTTTAATATGTCAATTGTTCTTTCATCATTGAAATCTTTTATTAAAAGAATTGCCTTATATCTAACATCTGAGTTATCGCTTCTGAGAGAATTCATCAACAGAGAAACAGAGCTTTCATCTCCAAGTTCAACCAGAGCTGTTACAGATTGCATGTAAAGATCGTAATATCGCTTTCTTTTATTAAAACTGTATGAGTCAATTTCTTTGACAACTTCTTTGATTACAGGAATTGCCTCTTTTATTTTAAGCCTTCCCATGCTTTTTACAGCATAGGATCTTATGGACATCTCCTCTTCATCATCTTTATATATCTCTGTGAGCATGTTAAATTGTTCAGCAGAGCCACATTTGCCTATATAAAGTAGAAGTCTTTCTCGTATCATTTTACTGTTTTTTTGGTTTTTTGCCTCTGTTGCTGCAAATTCCAGAATGTCCTTAGCCTCAAGCTCTGTAAGAGCAATAATTATGGCGTCTGTAAAGTTTGAAGACTGAGACAGATCCTGTTTTTTTAATACCTCCACAAGTTTATCTTTTGCTTCCTGAAGTTTTAGTTTCCCTACAGCATAGCATGCAGCTATTTTAACATCACTGGCTTCATCCTCAAGTCCCGCAATAATTGCAGAGGCACCATCAGAAAATTTGTTGTCGCCGATTGCTGTTATGGCACTTTTGCGCATTTCAATGTCAGAGTCAGAGGTGGCTATTGAGGTTATTTTAAGCAAGATTTCTCTTTTATAAGATTCATTTTTTATGTCATTGATCATTCCAATTGCTGCTTTTCGATCCTTTTGAATTCCATAGTCAAGGGTCTGCATAATATTTTTGAATTTTTTTGTCTCCTGAGATTCATCCTTTGGTTTATCTTTTTCGCTTTGTGTTTCTGTTTTATCAGCTCTTTCGATTTGTTTTTTATCATCCTTTTGAGTTTCTGTTGACTTCTCTTTAGCTGGCAATGTCTCTTCTTTTTTGTTTGGAGATTTATTTGCATCCATGGCACTTTTGTTTTCCTGAGAGTTAGCAATTGTCCATAGTAAGATAACAGTAAAAAAAACAGATAGAGAGCGTTTCATAAAGTATAAAACCTTCCTTAAGAATAAAGAATAAGTGGAATTGTTATCATCAAAAAAATTATCGGTAAATCCTGATGCTTTCTTTGATTTAAGTCAATTAGATATTTATATATTTTTCTTCAATAGATTTTATGAGATTAAACATTGTTTCATTTACAGGTGCAGCAAGACCAAGTTTTTTTGCCCTCTTAAGTATAAATCCGTTTATGCTATCTATTTCTGTTTTCCTTTTTTGTAAAACATCCTGAAGCATGGAGCATTTATTTTTTGCTGTTTTCTGGCAAACCTCTTTAACAGTGGCAAGCATTGAGTTGTAGTCCATCTCAATACCGCTTTTAGCAGCAACTGTGCAGGCCTCTTGAACAATGGAATCCTGAATACTTGAGGCAAAGGGAATTTTTATAATCTCTCCGTTGGTTATATTGAGCACAGAGGCAATGGGATTTATCCCTGCATTGATTATAGCCTTTTCCCACACGGCAAGAGATGGGTTTTCAGTTGAATATAACTCAATAGTGGTTTTATTGAGAAAGGATACTACATTGTTTAAGGCAGTAGTGGATGGTGAGCCAATTTTTATATAACCGTAACCACCGGCAATAACGTGTGATGGGCTTTTTTTGGAAGCACCTATTGTTGTAGTCCCATAGACTACTTGATCCTTATCTATAAAGTTACATATAGTTTCAAAATTTCCAATTCCATTTTGCAGGGATATAATTATACTATTATCTTTGAGATAGGGCTTTATGGATTTAATAGCCTCTTCTGTTGAATAACTTTTTACCAGAAGAAAAATCAAATCACAGGAGCTTAAAATTTCTACATTTGAGCTTATAAAAATTTTTATATTTATTTCTTTATTTATATCAGATACAGTGAGGCCCTTTGCCTGTATTTCTTGGACAGTTTCATTATCTTTTTCATAAACTACAAAGTCAAGGTCGCTTTTGTAAAAAATATAAGAAAATATGCAGCCCAGAGAACCTGCACCTACAATTCCAGCTTTCATAAATTCACCTCTTTAGCTAAAATTTCTATTATATCTGGCAGTAAAAAATCAAGGCTAAAAAATAAAAAGTATTAAAGCAAATTAAAATTTAATTTATTTAGATTTTTAGATTTTTTTAAAAATTTCTTGATTTTTTTATATCTTTAATAACTTTTCAAAGTTAGAGAATAAAATTTTCAGCAATTATCATGGATTATTTTTTGGAATTTCCATGTTTTTTATTATTTTATTTTCTGTGTTTTGCTTAAACCTAAAATTACATCGGAATTATAAATTTACTGTTTTAAGGGGTCTTTTATGCAAAAATACAAAAGGGGTCTCCTCTTTGGAGGATTTATTCTTGTTCTTCTTCTCATCTTTGCAGGTATAGTTCTAACTGCAAATGAAAGCAATCCTCGTCCGTGGAAGAAAATCAAAAAGCACAGAACTCATTTCAACCATTCTCCGGTCTTTACGGCTAAGTTTGATAGGCCACAGGATGTAACTCTTGCCTGTTTAAAGTGTCATCCAGATGCTGCAAAGGAGATCATGAAAACTCCTCATTGGAAGTGGGAAAGAGAAGGGGTAAAATTCCCTGGCAGAGATGGTGAGTTCTCTGTTGGCAAAAAAAATTTACCCAATAACTTCTGCCTTGGAGTTCAGGGAAATGAGCGAAGTTGTAATAGTTGCCATGCTGGCTATGGATGGAAGGATAAAACCTTTGATTTTTCTAAAGAGGAAAATGTCGATTGCCTAATATGTCACGATTGGTCTGGAACCTATTCCAAAGGCGACTATGGATTGCCACGTCCAGAGGTAGATTTGCTTGCTGTGGCAAAAAGTGTTGGTTATCCCAAAAGGCAAAATTGTGGTATCTGCCATAACTATGGTGGAGGAGGTATGGGAGTTAAACATGGAGATCTTGATGAGAGCCTTATAAATGCCTATGTGGATGTAGATGTCCACATGAGTAAAAATTTTATCTGTATTGATTGCCATGAAACAAAAGAACATAAAATTAGAGGAGTAGCTTATTCTCTTAATGGTGACCACAGAAATGGCATAGGATGTGAAGAGTGTCATGGAGAAAAGCCTCATAAAAGTGAAAGGATAAACAAGCATATTGACTCAGTTGCCTGTCAGACATGCCATATACCTTTTTATGCAAAAAGAGCTGGTACAAAAATGTTCTGGGATTGGTCAAAGGCTGGAGATAGCAGTAGAAAAGAGGATCCCCATAAATATCTAAAAATAAAAGGAGAGTTTGTCTATGGAGAAAATATGATCCCTGAATATTACTGGTTTAATCTAACTGTAGATCGATATTTATGGAATGATAAAATTGATCCTGCGCAAATCACTCATATGAACCCACCAAGGGGTGATGTAAAGGATAAAAATGCCAAGATCTGGCCTTTCAAGGTCCACATTGCAATTCAGCCCTATGACAAAAAATATAATTACCTGTTGCAACCTATAACTGCAGGTGAGGGAGGCTATTGGAAGGAGTTTAACTGGGATAAGGCCTTCAGACTTGCAGAGCCTATTACTGGAATTAAATACAGTGGAAGTTATGGATTTGCAAAAACAGATATGCACTGGCCTCTATCTCATATGGTTGCACCAAAGAATGAAGCTTTAAAGTGCAATGACTGTCATGGTGCAAATGGGAGAATGAACTGGAAAGCCCTTGGATATGAAGATGATCCTATTGATATTGGTGGCAGAGAAAAAATCCTTTCATTGGGAGGTGCAAAATGAAAAAGAAGACAATATATTTTATAGTCCTTGCGATGTTGACCTCTACTTATATTTTTTCAGAGACTTCAAAAAAATCCTCTGAAAAACAAGTCTCTGCAACAGAGAAAAAGCCTTGCATTGAATGTTATAATATGCACCCAGAGATTACCCCACTGGATGAGAATGGACTTAAGACTTCTGTTGTAGAAAAAATTTCTTCTGCTAAAACCTGTGGGAAATGTCATAACGCAGATTATATCAATAACCACAATATACATTTTGGCGATAAGGTAAAGGCTGATTGCATTACCTGCCATGTTTGTGGAAGTGAAATAAAAAAAGATAAGGCCTTTAACTCCTCTGGAAATTTAGATAAAAGCATTGTTCGCATAATTGTGCCACGAAATGAAAATTGTGCCTATTGTCATGGAATAGTGATAGGGAAAAATACTAAAACATCTATCCCCTCTGATTTTAAAAATTTCAGCTTTGACCTGAGTGGTAAAAATTATACTCTAACCGAAAGAACAGGGGAGATTATATCTGGTGAAAATATTTCCGATTCGTTGCTCAATCTAAAGGATAAGAAAAGCCTTTCATATCCCTTTGATGTTCATAGCCACAGAGAGGTTTACTGTATCTCCTGTCACTTTACTGCCAATGATCCAAAGAGGACACAAACAAAAAAATCTGACATATTAGCAAATTCCAATGACCCAAGGAAAATTTTTGATTTGTGCAAGTATCTCTATATGCCTGATCATAATCTCATGACCGCTGATTGCAAGTCCTGCCATGAGCCTGAAAAATTTCATAGCTTTTTACCATACAAAAGAAGGCATTTTGAAGTCCTTGCATGTCAATCATGTCATGTTCCTAAGGTCTATGGTCCAGTTCTTATGTCTGTGGATGAGACTGTTGTCAAGATTGGCAATGAAAAAAAGGTTCAATATCGAAATGTTGATTCTTCTTCTCCTAATTTGAATACTGCTTTTAATGAAGGATTTGAGCCATTTTTGACATCCTATTTGCAAAAAAAATCAAAACACATAGCACCTGCAAACTTTGTTACTTATTTTAGATGGAAAGATGCAGATGGTAAATCTGTCTCTCCTGATATTTTGAAAAAGGTATTTTTTAAAGATAAGGCCTATGATCCAGAAATAGTTACACTCCTTGATCAAAATGGAGATGGCAAATTAGATGATATGGAACTTACTTTAAATAATAAAAATAAGGTTGATGCAATAAAGGCACGTCTTGTTTCAATGGGAATAAAAGATCCTGAGATAGTATCTGAAATTGTTCCCTATGAAGTAAAACACAATATTGCAGAGAAAAATTTTGCCCTGAAGGATTGTGCAGCCTGTCATAACAGCGAATCAAGATTTTCAGAGGCTATAACTCTTACATCTGGAATAACTCCAGACAAGCTAAGTAGCCAATCTATTGTCAACACTTCTGATAAGAGTTACTCGCTGAATGGAGAGATTAAAGCTGGCAATAATCTTCTTTACGTTAAAAAGTCAAATGAGGTTAAGGGGCATTATATCTTTGGATATAGCAGAGTTAAATGGCTCAATGCACTGGGTTTTATAATATTCCTCATGGCTATTGCAGGAGTTGTAATTCATGGATTTATGAGGTATATATCTGCAAAATTTTTTGCAGAGCATCCCAGAACTAAAAAGATCTATATGTATGGACTATATGAGAGAATATGGCACTGGACAATGGCTGTTTCAGTTGTCTTTTTAATACTTACAGGCCTTGAGATCCATTTCAATGGCAGCTTTAATATCTTTGGATTTGATACAAGTATTGATATTCATAATGCCTTCGCATTGATTATAACAGTTAATGCCTTTCTCTCTCTCTTTTATTATATAGCCACAGGGGAGATTGCTAAGTTTTTTAAGATTGGCAAAGGTTTTGGTAAAGAGACAACTGCACAAGTTTTTTACTACCTCTATGGTATTTTCAAAGGGAGCCCTCATCCTGTAGAAAAAACCCCTGAGAGGAAGTTTAATCCATTGCAGCAAATAACCTATGTGATGTTGCTCAATGTATTGTTCCCTGTGCAAATTATCACTGGTATCATGATGTGGCTGGTTTCTATTTCAGAGAGCTTTGCAAATTCTATTGATGGGCTTGTATATATTGCACCAATTCATAACTTTTCAGCATGGCTCTTTATTACTTTTCTTGTTGTTCATCTCTATCTAATCACTACAGGTCACAGCCCATTGTCTTCTCTAAAAGGCATGGTCACAGGATTTGAAGAGGTGGAAGAATCAAGAATTGATGGCAATGTTATTAAAGAAGAATTATCGAAATTGAGAATAAAAGATGTAGTTGCTAACTTCAGGGAAATTCTCAATAAAAGAAAGGAGGGACGTTCATGAAATCAACAATTAAAGAGAGACCTTATATAAATCCATATCTTGGTGGTATATTGCTTGGCATTGTTTTATTTTTGTCATATTACCTTACTCAAAATGGCCTTGGTGCATCTGCTGCGATAAGTAGATTACAGATTTTTATACTGGATCTAATTGCGCCTTCTCATGTTGATAGAGTGGCTTATTTTGCAGAAAAGGCCGGTGGCAATTTGAATCCTCTTGATTCAGGTGCTATGTTTATGTTTCTTGGAACCTTTCTTGGTGGAACAATCTCTGGTTTTTTAAATGGAAGGTTTAAGGTTGAAACACGAAAGGGGCCTCAGATTACAGACAGGCAGAGATGGCTTTTTGCTTTTATAGGCGGAGCTATTATGGGCTACGGCGCAAGGCTTGCCAGAGGTTGCACCTCAGGACAGGCATTATCAGGAGGCGCTGTTCTTGCCACAGGGAGCTGGATTTTTATGTTCTGCATCTTTATTGGCGGCTATGCTCTTGCATGGTTTGTTAGACGTCTGTGGATATAGGAGGATCTTATGGCTCCATATGATGTTGTTGTTATTTTTGGAAAAGTTGTTGGCTATTTAATTTATCTACTTATTGGGGTTGGATTTGGAGCTGTTCTTGAGCTGTCAGGTTTTGGGGATTCAAGAAAGCTCTCTGCCCAGTTTTATCTTACAGAAATGCGTGTTCTTAAAGTAATGTTCACTGCAATTGTGGTTGCAATGCTTTTGATTTTTCTCTTCAATTCCTTCGGGCTTTTGAATTTTGAGAATATATGGGTTAACCCTACCTTTTTGTGGTCGCAGATTATTGGTGGGCTCATTATGGGTGTGGGCTTTATCATAGGAGGTTTTTGCCCAGGAACTTCCCTTGTGGCAGCTTCAACTTTAAAGCTTGATGGGGTCTTCTTTGTTCTTGGAGCTCTCTTTGGTGTATTTTTACTTGGTGAGTCCATTTCTATTCCAATTCTTGATGAGCTTTATTATGCAGGGGATATGGGCAGATTTATGTTAAGCGATCTCTTTGGCTTGCCTGTGGGAGTTGTTGTCTTCCTTGTTATTTTGCTTGCTCTTACATTTTTTTATGGAGCAGAGATTCTGGAGAGAATTTTTGGTGGCAAGATGAAGTTCAAGGATATAGATCTTGCTCCTCACAGATTACTTAATCCTATCTTCATGGGAGTCTTGATTTTAATAGCAGCAATAATTATGATCAAGGGAGAGCCTTCTCTGGAAAAGAAATGGCAGATGCTTCCGGAAATAGAAAGAGTGAAGCTGGAAAAGAAAGAGGTTTTTATCCATCCTGCCGAGCTTCTTGAACTGATGAATGACTTTCAACTGAAGGTGCACACTCTTGATTTACGATCCGAGAGTGATTATAATATATTCCACATATATAGGGCTCAAAATATATCTAAAGAGAAAATTATGTCCTATGAATTTGTAAAAGATGCACTTACAGAGCCTTCTAATTCAATATTTGTTCTTGTGTCAAATAATGGAGATGATCTTGCTGATGTTTACAAATATCTTAAAATTAAAGGGGTAGCTAATCTCTATGTTTTAGATGGAGGAGTTAACAACTGGCTTAGAATTTTTTCACCAGATTCGTCAGTTGCTGTTGCAAAGAGTGATTCCACTGAAGGCATGAATTTTATTTTCAATGCCGCTTATGGTTCTTCTCTTTATATTTCAAATCCATGGGATGGTTATTCAAAATTTGAAGCTGGAAAGGATTACATTAAGAAAGTTAAAATTCAGAAAAAGGCTGCTAAATCAGGCGGTTGCGGATAATCTTTTTAGATAAGGAGGTCAATTTATGTTTAAAAAATTTTTACTATTTACTTTTATCTTTCTTCTTTTTGCTGAGCTAAACTCTCTTCGGGCAAATCAGCAAATCTATGAGTCAAAATGCGGCAAATGCCATTCTCTGCGCAATCCCAATAACTATACAAAAAAGGATTGGAAATACAATGTGGAGAGAATGGCAAAAAGAGCAGGACTCACTGAGGAAGAAATTAAGAGCATAATAGCCCTTAATACAAAATAAAAAATTTAATTTAACTATTTGTTTCTTAAAATTTTTTCTTATAAAAAATGCTTTATACCTCGCAGAGGACAGCGAGGTATAAATTTATTTCTCTAATCTTACAAATATATTTGAAATAAGACTTGCTGCAAAGATTGTAAATAAAACAAGGGGGAAAACATAGATCTGATAATTGTTTAAAGACAAAAATTTTAATGCAAGAGTGCTTGCGCTGCCAACAAGGATTGCATAGAGTGCTCCTGTTTTATTTATGTATAATCTCTCCTTAAAAAATCCAAAGACAACTGGAATCACAATTGATGTTGTATAGATGGTGAGTGCAAATAATATTGATTTAATTACACCTCCTGAATATATGGAGATTATGATTGATAAAAGACCAGTACTTAGAATAAAAATTCTGGTCATAAAGATTCTTCCTTTGCTATTGAGCTTTCCTTTGAAGATATAGGGCTGTGCAATATCTTCACTTAATATGATGCTACATGTCATAAGGCAGGTATTTGCCGATGAAAGAAAAGCCGCAATGAGTGATACAACTACAAGACCCTTAATCCACTGAGGGAGATAATTGACAATGAGAGCAGGAAAGATAGCCTCTGGCTCGATATTTGGAAATTTGTATTTCCCATAAATTCCAATGGAAACTATCATGAATGCAAGAATTGCAATGGAAATAGCAGCAATGATAAGAGAATTTTTTGCAGTCTTTGTATTTTTTGAGGAGAGAATTCTTGAATAAATATCAGGTCCTGCAAGAAATGATGTGCCAACAAACAGAAAAAATTCAAAAATTCCTCTGTAGCTTAATTTTTCATTTGACGGAAACTGTAGCATAAACTCAGGTAATGAGAGATTATCCCAAAATCCATTTTCAACGTATAAAATTGAAAATAATAAAATAATTCCTGCAAAGATTAAGATTCCCTGAAAGAGATCTGTTCGCAAAACAGCCCTCTGGCCTCCAACCATTGTGTATATAATGAATCCTGCACCAGCAATAAAGACAGAAGTGTTGTAATGCCCAGGCCAGATTATGCTCATAAATTTACCAGCTGCTGATATCTGAGCACTTATAACTCCAAGCCATGCAATGGAGATAACCAGGGCAGAGATTGTGGAGATAGCCTTGCTTTTATATTGCACCATAAGTATTTCTGGCATTGTATATACATTAGTATCTCTTACCTTTTTTGAAAGAAATAGAGCAAGAATTACAAGGCAGATACTTCCACTTAAAAGCCACCATATAGCAGGAAATCCCTTTGAATAAGCAAGACCGGCCAGTCCAACAGTGGCAGAGCCTCCAACAATTGTAGCAATCAGAGAGGCTGATATAAGTAAAGTGTTTCCCTTTCTTCCTGTGACATAAAAATCAGAAATGTCCTTTGACTTTACTTTGACTATTCCAGAGATAATTATTAAGAGTAAAAAAATTATTGTAACTATAAGTGATATATTCATGCTTACCTCTCTTATATATAGTTTATATCGCCAGAGCTTATTTCTTTTATTCCAGCGTCTGTATCAAGGAGCAGATTCCCATCAACTGTGATATCCTTCACAGTGCCAACAAAACTTTCTTTGAGTTGCTGCACCTTGATTTTTTTGCCTACTATCTGTGCTTTTGCGGACCACTGTGCTAAAATATCCTCAAAGTTTCCAGATGTTAGCATCTTGTAATATTTTTCAAAATTTTCAAGGAGGGCTTTGATAACTTCAACACGGCCTGTTGTTTGATTTTTTATAATCTCAAAGCTTGTTGCAGTATTTTGAAGTTCCTCAGGGAATTCATTTAGTTTTTGATTTATATTTATACCAATCCCTGTAATTATAAAATCAACGGAATCGCTATCGCCTTTCATTTCATTTAATATGCCACAGATTTTTTTGCCATTGACCAATATGTCATTTGGCCATTTGATTTCTACATTTGAGATATTGAATTTTTCAATTGTGTGAAACACTGCTATAGCAGATGTTAGCGTGAGCTTAGGAGCGTCCATTGGTGAGATAAAAGGTCTGCTTATAATGGAAATGTAGATATTTTTTCCATAAGGGGAGGACCATCGCCTGCCGAGTCTTCCTTTTCCAGATGTCTGCTGTTGAGCCAGAATTATTGTTCCTTCGGGATAACCTTCAGTTGCCAGTTGAAAGGCTTTTATATTTGTGGAGTCTATTGTATCAAAGACAAGAATTTCCCTCTGTCCAAAAATCTCACTCCGTAGTCCATGCTTTATATTGAACTCATCAAGTATATCATTGTCTATTGTGAGTTTATGGCCTCTCTTTGTGCAGGAGTCAATGGAATAGCCCATTTCTCTTAATAGGTTAATATTTTTCCATACAGCACTTCTGGTGATGGATAAGCTGTGACTTATTTCTTCCCCTGATATCCATTGCTCTGGAGAGTTATATAATATTTTTAAAATCTTGCTTCTGCTGTTTTCCATGGTAATTCTCTTAAAGCTTTTTGCATTTTTAAAGAATTACCGTGGAACATGGTTTATTTGTCAACTTTTAAAGTTAAAAAAGTTTACAAATATTTTTGAGCTTTTCCTGTTCCTTACCCCTTAACTATCTCTACCTCAAAACCTACTATATTTCTTTCAGCCTTGCTGAATTCTATTCCTACAAGATATATATCTTTGTATTGATTAATATATTTTTCAAAGTATCTCTTCTCTTTTATCTGTTGCAAGGCTTTGCCTTCCACCTTTTCCTCTACTACCTTGAATTCTATCATATAAGCTCTTTCTTCTATGAAAACTGTTAAATCTATCCTTCCTTTGTTGGTTATATCTTCTGCTTTTACTTCTAATCCACTGCCATTGAATAGGGCGTATACTACTGAAGCATAAAATCCTTCATAGCTTTCTAAATCGTTTTTCCTATACCAATCCGATGGAATACTTGCAAAAAAGCTATATAATACTTCTTTTAATTTTTCTATGTCGTTTTCTTCTATTAGGTCGTATATGCGACTTTCTGTTTTTTCTTTTGTTACAGGACTTGGCGTTAAATAATCTAAAAAAGCATCATTAAAGCTTATCTTTACTTCTATGTTTGGATATGTAAGTATGTATTTTAGTTTTGTACCTTTTCTTATTTGGCCTTTTATTGTCAAATAACCTGCCTGGAATAATAGGTTTTCTGGATAGATGTTATCTATATCAAGATTTGATACTATCTCTTCTCCTACTTCCAAGTTCTCTAATTCTGGCAAATAGTATTTATTCCTCTGAAATAGCTTTATTAAAAATGTAGGTGTCCCTGTCTCAAACCAGAAAGACCTAAAACGCTTCTCTGAAAAAAGCAGTAATATGTCAAAGGGATTATAAACACTCTCACCAAGCCAGTTGTAGCCATTATACCAATTCTTTACCTCTTCCTTATCAAAGGCTGCCAATCTATCTCCAAAAACACTCTCAAGCTCCCACTGTGTATAGCCACATATAGTTGCATATTCTGGATCTATTGTTATATCATTTAACTGATTCAGCCCACTGAATATTGAAACCTTGGAAAACCTTGAAACCCCTGTTAAAAATACAAGCTTCAGGTAAATGTCTGTATCCTTTAGCACTGAATAAAAGTCCTTCAGTATCTCCCTGTTTTCCCTTGCTATTTCTGGCTCCTCTATCCTGTCAAGTATTGGCTTGTCGTATTCATCTACCAATACCACTACCTTCTCCTGATATTTCTTACTTAGCTTTTCTATAAGCTCTTTAAATCTGAGGCTTAAAACTTCTTCCTTGAGCTCTAAGGATTTTTCCTGT
>MWCI01000053.1 GCA_002069965.1 Spirochaetes bacterium ADurb.Bin218
ATGTATATATAGTCATCACTTCTTATCTTTTCAAAGGTCTGTATGCCTATTGGTAGCTTCTTCATCTTTTACCTCGTGACTTTACTGTAACAAAATTTTTATTTTTGTCCAGCAGTTTTTAAAATAATATCAATTGAAAGATCAATTCTTTTAATTTCAAAAAAATTGCTTGTATATTTTTTACTTTTATGTAATTATGTCACCTATCCTGCCAACAGGAATTTTTTATACTTCTTTTTCATCATTATCCTGAAAGATGAATAATTTAAAAATTGAAACAAAATTGACTCAAGGATGAATAATATAGATTTACTCATAGAAGAAAGAGATTTATTTTCCTCTCAAGAGGAGGAGTCTTTTATCTCTACCATTGAGAATGAAGCAAGGATACTTGAAATCTTTGCACAAAGCACGATACCTCATGGAAGAAAAGCCCTTCTCAAGGCAGAATCTTATATGCTCAAACTGGCCTATGCCTATAATAAAATACTCTCACTGTCAAATTCAAGAACACGGATACTGGCTCATCAGGTTGAAAGCACTCACAGGATTGTAAATTCCTTTAAACAGAGGTTTCTCATTGCAGATGAGGTGGGACTTGGCAAGACAATTGAGGCTGGACTTGTTATAAAAGAGATGATATACAGACAGAACTATAAGCGCATTATAATTATATGCCCTGCATCTCTTCTATTTCAATGGCAAAATGAAATGGAGAACAAGTTTAATGAAAAATTTGTTATAATGGATCGCAAGCTTTTAAATAAAGCCTTGCAGATCTGTGGCGAAGGCGGAAATCCATGGAATGTTTATGATAAGATTATATGCTCAATTGACTTTATAAAAAATAAATGTTTTTATGAGGAGCTTCAAAGGACATCATGGGATTTTGTCATATTTGATGAGGCTCACCGACTCAGGAGGGACTCCCTTGTTTCAACTCAAGCATATACAATGGCAGAGATTATATCCTCAAAGACAAAATCCCTTCTTCTGCTTTCTGCAACTCCTTTCAGAGGCAAACTTGAGGAGCTTTACTTTCTAATATCTCTTATAGACAAAAATATACTTGGCCCATTTCAATCCTTTTTCAACCAGTTTTGTGTTGATGGAGCTGATCTGTCTGAGCTTAAAAGAAAGCTTGATCAAATAGTCATAAGGCGAACAAAAAAAGAAGTTGGAGGCTTTACAAAACGCCATGCTCGAACAATAAGATTTGATCTCTATCCAGATGAGCGTTATCTCTATGACGAAACAACAAAATACGTAATGGAGGAATTCAACAGAGCCATCCAAACAGAAAATAGAGCTGTAGGCTTTGTGATGACTGTTTTTCAAAAACTTCTTGATTCCTCTTCTTATGCACTTCTTGTTGCATTAAAAAACAGATCTGCAAGACTAAGAGAACTTCTCAATAAGGCAGAGACATGCAACGATTATTATGTTATATTTAATAACGGAATATTTGATGAAGACACAATCTCTGACAATGATGAAATGTCAGAGGCAGATGAGCTTACAGTTCAAAAAACCATAGAGGAGCTAAAGGCAGAGATTTCAACCTTAGATAGACTTATATCTATTGCAGAAAAGATAGTTGTTAATAAAAAAGGCGAAAAACTTATAAAGCTCATAAAAGATCTAAAGCGCAAAGGACACAAAAAATTTCTAATCTTTACTCAATTCAGAACAACTCAGGATTATCTAATGGGAATTTTATCTGACTTTTCTACTGTTGCATTTAATGGATCAATGAGCAGGGATGAAAAAGAAGAGGCAATTCTAAAATTTAAAAATGAGGCTGAGATAATCATAGCAACAGAGGCAGGTGGTGAAGGTCGAAACATGCAGTTTTGTGATGTTCTCATCAATTATGATCTTCCATGGTCTCCACTTAAAATTGAACAACGCATAGGAAGAATACATAGATTTGGGCAGGCCAACGATGTCCACATATATAACTTTTCCACACGAGGGACTGTTGCTGAAAGAGTTCTGGAGGTCTTAACAGAAAAGCTGCGCATATTTGAAGAATCCATAGGCACGCCAGATATTATGCTTGGTCAAATTGAAGATGAGGTAAACCTCAACACTCTTTTTATGGAACTTGCCTCTGGCAGAAAAAGGAAGAGGGATATAGATGCAGAATTATCTCAGAGAATTGAAAGCGCAAGGCAGAGTTTTGAAAAGCTCACGGAGCTTACAGTAACAGGGAAGATGGACTTCAACTATGACGAATACTACAAGGTTACTCTAAAAGACAGAAGCTTTACAAACAGGCGAATTGAAAAATTCATCAATGACTTTTTAGAAGAAGATACCTTT
Organism: Spirochaetes bacterium ADurb.Bin218; assembly: GCA_002069965.1. Taxonomy (GTDB): domain Bacteria; phylum Spirochaetota; class UBA4802; order UBA4802; family UBA5550; genus UBA5550. The sequence goes on from MWCI01000053.1 coordinate 2,326, forward strand.
GCTGCAGATCTAATCTCCAAAAAAAACAACAAGGGCCTTTACAAGGTGCAATACAATGGGGACTCTAAGCAATTTAGATATGGAACCTTTGATAGCGAGCGAGCCCTTGAAGATGAGAGTCTTGAATTTTTAGCCTTCGGGCACAGAGTCATTGACAGGATAATTGACTACTGCAATAGTGATGAATTTGGCGGTGAAACTGGAATCATTTTCATTAAGGGCGATTCTTCTTTTGATGGTGTAATATTTAACTATATTGCAGAGTTTAAATCCTCTTCCACAAGTCATCAGCTCTTCACCGTTTTTGTTGAAAGAGGTAGCAGTCTTTCTTCTTATGAAAAGAAATACATTGAAGAGCAATTTCTGGAACAGGAATTTTTGCATAATATTTCTACTGTTCCTTACTGCGATATTATAACAGAGATACAGCGTAACTCAGATAAGTACTTTAAGGAAGCCTCTACAGCTATTTTAAACAAAATCCATTCCCGCATGGAAGAGCTAAACGAAAGCCTGGAAATACAGATAGATCCGGAGGTAGAAAAAATTAAAGAATCTTATACAAAGCAGCTTAGAGAGCTTGAAGAAAAGTTAGACCTATATGAAAGTCAGATGAAATGGTATGGCAAGGACACAAGAAGCCTTATAACAAGACTAAAAAATAAGATAGTAAAAACAAAGACAGAAATGGAATCTCTATTAAAGGAGCATAGAGATTTTCGAGGAATTAAATTTAGAGTCAAACTCTTAAATGCCTGTATTGTAATCTCACGAAAAGATTTCTAAGAAATTAAATTAAAAAAAATAATACAATACATGATATAAACATATAGATTTTGCTTGACCTTATATTTTTTTAATGTTTGAATACATATCTGTCAAAATCTTGGAAGCAAATTTGCAAATCCGCTAAAAATTTACATATAAAAAATAGGCTTTAGGAACAGATGCGCAAAAGGCTTTTTAAATTAATTTTAATATCAATACTGACTACTGCTGCAGTTATTTCCCTTATTATTGGTAAGTTTTCTCTGGATTTTGCCAGAAAAATTTTCATGGAAAATATTGAAGGCAAAATCTCAAGAATAGAAAAGCAGTTTGCCCACTATGAAAGCATCTTGAGCACAGTTGAGCAAGAGATGTCAAAGTCAGGAACAGAAGCCCTCAAAAAATTAGCCAATAGTTTTCCAGATGAAAAATCATCATCAAGGATTGCACCAGAAAAATTAAAAGAATTTGCAAACAAAATTGGAGTATCTGATGTTTATTTCATAGGCCATGATGGGACGGTCTATAATTCATCTTTAGTCAGCGACATAAACTTAAACCTTCTCAACAACGGTCCTGCTTTTTCAAAATTCATTAACTCTCTTTATGGCAAAGGAGAAACTGCATCCCAGGGAATATCTACGTCAATAAAAGAAGGTAAAATATCTTATTACATGTATTATTCTCCCAAAAAAAGCAACATAATCTATGAGATTTCTCTTGATGTCCAAAAATTTATAGAAGAAAAATACAATTTTGCGCTCTATGAGTTTCTCTTTAGCGACATGTTTAAAAATTTTTATGACAAATACCTAATCTCCATTGATGTTTATTCCATTGTCTCTGGCAATAGCTGGTCAATTATAAATCCAGGAAAAAAGCTTAATATTTCTCAAAAACATATAGATGAGCTTTTAAGCAAAGGTGATGCATCATTTGAGAAAGATAATAAGATATATCACTATCACAAGATCAAGATGAACAAATTTTTCTTTAACAGGAAATCTTCTATATACATTGAACTAATATATGATTCCAAAATATTCTGCACCTATGCTACAAAGGTAATTGTATTTTCCATATTTTCCTGCATACTAATCACAGTTATTATATTCTTACTCACGACAAAAAAAATAAACGATGTCCTTCTTGAAAGAATATCAAAAGTAACATCTGCCCTTGAAAAAATCAAAAATGGAAATTTTAATGTAGCTATAAAAGATAATGAAAATGACGAATTATCAGAAATCTCAACCAACATAAATAAATTGGCAGAAACATTAAACCAAAATCTTGCTGAGATCAGACAGAAAAACAGCAATCTTATTGAAATGAGTACCTTTATAAACAATATCATAGAATCAATGCCCTCTGCACTTATTGCAACGGATTTTGATGACAGAATAACTCAATGGAATAAGGAGGCTGAACTTCTTTCTGATTTTACAAGCCTTGAGGCAAAGGGCAAAAATATATGGGAGGTTTTGCCTCAAATATACAAATACAAATCCATATTTGACGAGGTTAAATCAAAGAGAATAAAAGCTGAACTCATTGGAGAGACTTATATAAAGGAATCATGCGGTAAAGAAGAGGTATTTATCAAAAATATATACATGTTCCCTTTTACAAGGGAAGATATTTATGGAGTAATTATAAGAATTGACGACGTGACTGAGCTTGCCAGAAAAGAAGCTCTTCTTGAAAGGGCAAAGCAGGCAGAGATTCTTGGGACAATGGCCAGTGGACTTGCCCATGATTTTAATAACATTATAGCAGGAATAATAAGCACGGCATCATACCTCAATGTTATTGCAGCAGCTCAAAATCCAGATATAGAAGAAATAAAATCCACTCTCTCTACAATAATAAAATCCGGAGAAAAAGCTGCAACACTTGTAAAAAATCTCATGAGTTTTGCTAAAAATAAAGAAATTACAAAAACACCAGTGGATCTCAAAAGATCAATATCTGATGTAGCCACAATAGCTCAAAATGCTATAAGAAACAATATTACGCTATCTGTAAATCTTCCAGATGAGGATGAGGCCATTGTGATGGGAGACAAAGTTCAACTGGGACAGATAATGCTTAATCTTATTGTAAACTCCTCTGAGGCAATTCCAGAAACAATTGAAGGGAAAATCAACATTATATTAAAAAAAGAAATCCGAAGGGATTTACCAACTGAAAATAAAAATAACCTATTCTGGCATATTACTGTTGAGGATAATGGCACTGGCATAGATCAGGAGCATCTAAAAAAAATATTTGATCCCTTCTTTACAACAAAGAAAGAAGGTAATGGACTTGGACTTGCAATTGTAAATACGATTATAACAAAACATGATGGCTTTATTGAGGTTAATTCTCAAAAAGGCATGGGGACAAACTTCCATATATATTTGCCTTCCTTTGAATAAGATGAAAGCTTACCTCATCGGAAAAACCTCATTTATTACCAGATCAACTTCACTTATTTCACCGATCAATGAGGAAGCAGAGCTATAGCTATAAAGATTATATTCACTAACTGTAGTGTTTGTAAAATAAAAATAAACATTAAAAGCAAAAAGCAACAAAAAAACAAAAGCGGTAACAACTGAAGCAATAGACCACCTGAATATATTCTTTTCTTTTTTTATTTCAACCCTTTGCAAAACCTCATGGGCAATTGAGAGATTCCATGCCTCACTTTTAAGCCTTGCCTCTATTTCATCTTTCATCTTTAACATGTAATCATTCATAATCCTTCCCCCTTATTTCTTAAAAGATCCTTTGCTCTTGATATGCGGGATTTAACTGTCCCGATATTAAGCCCCAGTTTAATTGAGATCTCCTTAAGAGAATAACCCATGCCAAGAAGAGACAAAACCGAGCTATACTTTTCTGGAAGAGATGCAATACTTTCATTAAGCTCTACCAGCTCATCTCTTTCTGCTGGGACTTCATCTTCCATGGATTCCATAAGTTTTTTGCTCTTTTTCTCCTCTCTCAGCAACCTCTCATTCATCCTCAAAGACTCATTCATAGCTATTTTATAAAGCCACGTCTCAAGGGATGAATCTCCTCTAAAACTTTCCTTAATGAGATTTTTGTATGCTCTGATATAGGTTTCCTGCACCACATCGTCAATTGAGAAATAGAATCTCTCATAAAGATTTTTTTCAATTGCAGAAAGCACAACCCTTTTTGTCCTCTCTACTATCAATGCAAAATCCTTATCTGTCATACTTATCTTCCATCTTCCTGCATAAAGCGCATTCTTCTAAACATCATTTCTCTTTCTTTTTGCAAAATCTCTCTCTGCTTCTGTGTCAAAATTGAATCTATCTCTTTTCCCTGCTTAATCCTCATAAGCTGGATTTCCACATTTATGGAAGAAATCTTTTCAAGCAATGTTCTCACAACATTATAATCCGGGTCGCCATCCTTTTGCAAAATCTCTTTAAGCTTATCTCTCAGCTCCCTTGAATTATCAAAAAATGAAGAAAGATCCTTTTCATACTTATCATTTAATCTATTTATCTTTTCTTTTTGCTCTGCAGAAAGTCTAAGTCTTTGTTCCATAAACTCAGGAGTACAAAAATTTCTACCCAATCTGTGCCCTGGCATATCCTCTCTCTCCATAAACATTGGCGCTCTCCCATCGCCAAAAAATTTTTCTGGTTCCCTAAGGGGTAAAGGTCTTGGTCCTCTAAGAAGAGCTATGTTAATAATCACAAGCAGAATTACAATGACTGATAATATAATAATGATTATCCTGTTGCTTTTATTGTCCATGTTTTCAACCATTTATCTTGCTTTTTAATCTTTCATATTCTTCCTCTGTTATCTCACCAGAGGCAAGCCTTCTCTTCAATATTGCAAGTGGCTCCTCTGCTGTTGCAGAGCTAATTAATCCTTTATTCTTTACGAGAGTATATAAAAAATATAAAAGCACAGCAAATATAGCAAAAAAAATTATCCACATAATAAAGCCTCCATAGGGGAAAAAATTCCAGTTACATCCATAGCCATAAGGGCCATAGGCATATAGTGCACTACCAGATGATATTAAAACAAAAAATAAAATTTTTTTCATAATTTCACCTCTTTTTTTTGAGGCGGCTCAAAGGCCGCCCAATCTTACCACATCCACTCATGATTTGGTCCAAAACCACCATCTCCATGTCTTGGATGATGATCTCTAAACTCATTAAGCTTTTTGAGTTGTTCCTCTGTTAAAACCTTTTCAATTTCTTTTCTATGACTTTCTCTCAGCTTCTCAACCTCTGTAGGGTTTTTTCTATTTTCAAACATCTTGTGATGGAACTCCATATTTATTTTATGGATCTTCTCTGCCTGTTCATCTGTTATGTTGAGATATTTATCCATCATCATAGGTCCCATGGGCTTTACATCTCCCTTTTTACCATGACCTTTATGATCAGGTTTTCCCATCATATTACCGCGAGGTCCCATGCAATTATTTAACCTATCCACCTGCTCTTTAGTTAAGACCTTTTCGATCTCCTTTCTGTGCTCTTCTCTCACTTTAGCAAGAGCTGCTTCATCCTTTCTTGCTGCAAAAAATTTATCAGCAAACTGCTTGTTAATGTTGTGAATTTTAAGCTCCTGATCCTCTGTGAGATTAAGGCACTGCATCATACCAAAGCCAGGTCCTCCTGCAGGCCCTCCCTTGGCCATACCCCTTGCAAAGAGGCTATCTCCAGCAACAAATAGGAAGGTAAGCATTGCAAGATATACTAAAAGTTTTTTCATGTTAATTCCTCCATTTGAATTTTGTAACTTAGACCCACAAAATTCAAAAAAGGTTCCATGAAAATCTAAAATATTTTACTCACCAGCAGAAATGATAAAATCATAAAAAATAGAGAAATAAAGACAATGGCCTTTTTTTTATCATCAATTGAAAGACCTCGTTCCATAAGAAGATATAAATGAGAAGAAAGTGAAGAAATAACAGACATAGCAGCAGAAGCTATAGTTAGCGTAACAAAACTCATTAAAATACCAATAATAACTCCACCTAAGGAATGAGAAAAAGTTAATCCAGGATTTAGCTCACTAAAAATTACAGAGGCAGAACCAACTATAGATAGCTTTGAAATCTTTATAAGAGAAGAAGGAATAGCTGCAAAGACAGCGGAAAGCTCATTGCCCATTATTATCTCAGATAAAGATAGAGAAAGCAAAAAGGCAAAAGTATGAATAAGTAATAGAACAAGGAGAACAGCTACAGAGACAGCTGCAATAACAGGAATCATATATACCAGAGACAGGTTGTGTTTTTTTATAAAAATTAAGAAATTTTTTAAAGATCTTACAGATGTCCCTTCTCTATGAGCAATGATTGGGGGATAAAACCATAGGCCAATAAATGTCATTATGGCAATAAAAACTGAAAGGAAATATACTGGAAAAAAAATCAAAGCAAAGGCAGCAGTTCCAACCAGTGGAATTTTACAAAACAACAGAATAACACAATTAATAAATATTAAAAAGGCAATATTTACAAAAAATATCGAAGGAGCCTTTTTTGAAATAAACCTCATAATTGAATATGCAGTAGTTTTTGTATCATAAAATACATTCTCAAATGTTATCCATGCTACAATAGAGGCAACAATCTGATAAACTGAAACAATAATAAAAAAGGGTGCCAGTGTTATTATAAATCCTCCATAGCTTTGGCCTATAAAAGAAGATGCAAAACTTGAAAGAGCAAATCCATATAGTTTTAGCAAAGCAACTATTAAGGCTACCCCTATAAAAGAGATTAACATTTTTTGAGAGCTAAAGGCATCAGAGGCTGCAAAAAAAAGTTGTCCAATGGAAAAATTTTGAATAGCTCTCTTTCCAAGAAAGGAAAAAGCCTCATCCACTTTGTTGCACTCATTTAAACTTTTATCTTTAAAGGATTTCACTTCTTCTTTAGCAAAGTGATTGTGGGTTTTTGCAGAATTCTCAAAAGACTCACTGTCCCCTTTATCAAGGGAATTATCTTCTTCTAAGAATTCAATAGCAAAGTCCCTATCACATTTTCTGCACCTATATCTATATTTACCACTTTTTATAGTGGAGAAGGTTATTGAATAAAAGGCTCCACAAAAAGGACAAAACTGAAGCTTAATCTTTTTATCACATTTTTTGCAATGGATAACAGAAGTTTTGCTAATTTGAGCCTGACTCTGCGTAACCTCATGGGCTGTGTTACAATTGGAGCAATAAACTATCATAAGCCTTCACCTCAATCAATAATATCAAAGGGCAAATCATTATCATTGGATTTTTTCATTCCTTCTTTAAATATTTGCGGAAAAACTAAATTACTCTTTTTGGCTTTATTCACAATTTCCTTAATTCCAGAATATCTCCCGTGGACACCATCACATCTTTTAACAGGTTCAGTTCCAGGTAAAAAAAATTCTTTTATTAAAGGACATCCTCTTTCTGGTAGCAATCCACTCAGGGCACATACATTGACTGATTTAACTCCCTTGCAACTGGCAAAAGCGTGAAATGGCCTTTCTTTGTAAAACTCAAACATAAACCTTGCCCACAGGGGAGTTGCAGCAACAGATCCGCTCTGCCCACTGCCAAGAGAAAACTCAGGGCTCTCACATCCAACCCATAGCGCTGCTGCGATATCTGGAGTAAATCCCACAAACCAGGCATCTCTAAAATTCGTATTTGTCCCAGTTTTGCCAGCACAGGGATGCCTAAATCCTGCAACATTTCTAACGGCGTGATGAGCTGTCCCATATTCAATCACATCCTGAAGCATATCTGTTATAATAAAGGCAAGAGCCTCAGATATTACCCTTTGACTTTCTTCCTTAAAATTATATATAACATTACCATCTCTATCCTCAATTTTTTTTACAATATGAGGGGTTACTAAAAATCCACCATTTGCAAAAGTAGAAAAGCCACGCACCATCTCAAGTGGAGTCATCTCACTTGTCCCAAGAGATAAAGAAGGGTTGAGATTAAACCTCTCCAGAGGAAGTCCTGTTGCCTTTGCAGCAAAAGCTGCAACAGATTTACCTCCAACAATATCATAAACCCTTGCAGCAACCACATTTAAAGAAAAAGCCAGGGCCTTCCTGGCAAGCACTCTTCCAGAAAAATCCCTATCATAGTTTGACGGTGCCCACAAATTACCACCTCCACCATAAAACACCGGTAGATCTTGAAACTCACTTGCAGCAGTAATTTTACCTGATTCAATGGCAGCACCATAAACAAAGACCTTAAAGGCAGAGCCAGGCTGTCTTTTGCTTTGCACTGCTCTATTGAACTGATTGGAGAAACGAAATTGGCTGCCTCCAGTAAGTGCGATTATTCCACCATCTGAAGGATTTATGGCAACAAGAGCTCCTTCTGCTTTTGCCAGAGAAAAAAAGCTTTCATGATAATAGATGAGCTTATTTGCAATGTTCTCGCTTTTGAGATTACCGGATATAAGAGAAAAGAGTTCAAGTTGAGAATAGATATCCAATAGCTGTTGTGTAAAATTTATACGATCCCGCGAATTTAAATTGGAAGGGATCCTCTGCAAGAGCCTGTCTGCGAATTTACTTTCCAGTTCTAAAAATCTTGATCTATTGAAATCTAAAACAATGTTATTTTGTCTTGCAATGGCATCAGCTATCAATGCATCGCTAAAATTCTGCAACTTTAAATTAATAGTTGTATAGATCTTAAATCCACCTCTCAGAAGTTCATTCTCCCCAATTTTAGCTGCAAGCTCCTGCCTTATATACTCTGTTACCCACGGTGCTTTATCCTCTTTATGCTCTCTTATTGAAGCATCAGGAGATTCAATCTTTATTCTATCACAAAAAGATTTCCACATAGAGTCAAATTCAACTGCGGCCTGTTCTTTACTTAAAAGTCCCTCATCTACAAGATTAAGCAAAATAGCTCTTGATCTCTCTTCTGAGGCAGAGGGATTTTTAAAGGGAGAAAATCTATCTGGAGCAGAGGGTAAAGATGCAAGAAATGCAGACTCAGCAAAATTAAGTTCTGTTAAAGGCTTGGAAAAGAAAAAATTAGACGCAGCAGAAATTCCATAAACACCGTGCCCAAAATAAATATCATTGAGATATAGTTCAAGAATTTTCTCTTTTGAAAATTTCTTCTCAAACTCCATTGCTATAAAAAGCTCAATAAGCTTCCTTTCTACGCTCTTTTCAACTCCTGTATATATTCTCTTTACAAGTTGCTGTGTTATAGTTGAACCACCCTGCCTGAAGTCACCATTGACTATATCCATAAATAAGGCTCTGATAACACCTGCAATATCAAAACCTCTATGAAAATAAAAAGATTTATCTTCAGCTGTGAGAAAAGCCTTTATTACTTTCTCTGGCACTTCTTTTAGTGGAGTATAAATTCTATACTGATCATAAATTTCAGAAATCAACTCGCCATTGCAATCATAGATCTGTGAAGGTAGTGGATGAACTATGTTTTTGCTCTGGACAAAAAGTCTGTGAGCAATGGAATAGGCATAGACCATATAAAAAAAAGGAGATATAATTATTGACAAAATAAAAAAATATATAAAAATTTTCTTAGTTTTCATTTTCTTAAAAATTATTTTTTGAATTAAAAATTTCCTTATATCCATATATCGGTCTAAAATAAAAAACAAAACAGAGACAAAAAATTTGCAAAGGCTATTTTTTATAATAATATTTATAAGCTCTGCTCTCTATGGAGATATTACTAAAAGAGAACTGGATTTCTGGAACTCAAAATTTCTTTCAATGATAATATCGGATAATCCATCACAGGAAGAGGAAATAAGAAAGGTATTAAACTCAATAATTAGATACAACAAATCAGGCTACAGGCTTCTGGATAGATTTGGACTATTTCTATATGAAACCAATGCTAATAATATTACAATTCAAAGAATAAATTTTTTCTCTGACAAAAAGAAAGCGATTTTCTATATTATTTTTAAGGAATCCTCAGGGGAATCTCTCTATTGTCTATATCTTCAATATGAAAAGTCTGGCAGCAGCTTAAGGATTAGCGATAGCTTTCTATTTCTTTCAACCACAGATAGCTTCTCTATGGGCAACTTAAAAAAATTCTTTGGAGGTGAATAAAGCCTTAATATTTTAGTGGAAAAATTTTTTAAAATAAATAAAATCGACCATATAGTCATAAAAATAAGAAAATATATATTAATTTTGAGAGAAAATTATGGATATTCACGAATGTATGAAGTGCAGATATTATTTAACTCACTTCGATGATAATATCATTTGTGTTCGTCATGAGGACAAGGATGACATTCAAAGTCTTATTGTGACAGTAAAGAAAAACTCAAAGGAAAATTCCTGTCCTCTATTTGCAGCACAACAGGATAGCCTGAGTTAAAAAAGGAGATTGTATATGAAAGAAAAACCAATACCAGAAGAAGTAAGAAGAGAAATTCTAAAGGCCCAAAAAAATGAAATTACAGAACACCATATCTATGGAAAACTTGCACAATCCGTTCAGGAGAAAAAAAACAAAGAGGTTCTAAAAAAAATTTCTGGTGATGAGCTTAAACACTACGAAATATGGAAAGGCTATACAAAAGAAGAGGTCAAGCCTTCTAAATGGAAGATCTTAAAATTTTTCTGGATTGCAAAAATATTTGGACTCACCTTTGGGCTTAAGCTTATGGAAAATGGAGAGCTTGGTGCCCAGGTGAACTATGGGGCAATGTCTGATTATGTAAAGGATGCAAAAAAAATAGCTAAAGAAGAAGATATACATGAAAAAGCTCTCATTGATATGATTGAAGAAGAAAAACTCGATTATGTCGGTTCCATAGTCCTTGGCTTAAATGATGCATTGGTTGAGCTCACAGGAGCCTTAGCTGGCCTTACCTTTGCATTGCAAAATACACGCCTTATTGCCCTTGCTGGGCTTATTACAGGTATTGCGGCATCTTTTTCCATGGCAGCAAGTGAGTATCTATCTCAAAAAGCTGAAGGGAGTGAGTCTCCATTAAAATCATCTGTATATACAGGAATTGCATATATAATAACTGTAGTACTGCTCATACTGCCATATCTCATATTCAACCATTTTATGATATGTCTGGCTGGAACTCTTTCAATTGCAATACTTATAATTTTCTTTTTCAATTACTATATCTCAGTTGCCAAGGATCTCAATTTTAAAGAGAGATTTTTTGAAATGGCTTTTATAAGCCTTGGAGTATCTGCTATAACTTTTTTAATTGGAGTCTTGATAAGGCAGTTTTTAGGAATAGAAATTTAGCTAAACAAATGTTGACATAAAAAACAATACTTCTTATAATTGCTCTATGGATTGCAAGAAGATTATTCATGTGGATATGGATGCCTTTTATGCTGCCATAGAGCAAAGGGACAACCCAAAACTCAGAGGTAAGCCAGTGATAGTAGGAGGTCCTCCAGAAAAAAGAGGAGTTGTATCCACTTGCTCTTATGAGGCAAGGAGATATGGAGTTCACTCTGCTATGGCAACAAGTAGAGCATTAAAACTATGTCCTGATGCAGTATTCATATACCCACGATTTACTGTATATGAAAGGGTATCACATGAAATAATGAACATATTTAAAGAATATACAGACCTTGTTGAGCCTCTGTCCCTTGATGAGGCATACCTTGATGTAACAGAAAACAAAAAGGGAATAAAATACGCTACAATAATTGCCAAGGAGATTCGTTCTAAAATTTTTTCAAATACAGGGCTTACAGCATCAGCAGGGGTTTCTTATAACAAGTTCCTCGCAAAAACAGCCTCAGAAATAAACAAGCCCAATGGTATGGCTGTTATTACTCCAGATAAGGCCTTAAGCTTTCTTGAGAATTTAGCAATAGGGAAATTCTACGGAGTAGGAGAAGCCACTAAGAAAAAAATGCTTTCCCTTGGAATAAACAACGGCCTTGACTTAAAAAAAACACCTCTGGAAACATTGCTAAAACATTTTGGAAAGATGGGCTACTTTTACTATAATATAGTAAGAGGGGTAGACCTCAGAAATGTAGAGCCCTACAGAGAAAGAAAATCCTATGGAAGAGAAATAACTCTTAGTGAAGATATTACAGATATGGAAATTATAGAATCAATACTTAGGGATATTTCAAAGGAAATTGAAGATATTCTCAAAAATAATAATATCAAAGGGAAGACTATAACTCTCAAAATAAAATACTACGACTTTAATCAAATTACCAGAAGCATTACAATTAATAATTTTACAGACTCATCCATCGTTATAATGGAAAATGTCAAATCTCTACTTCGATTTACAGAAGCTGGCATAAAAAAGATAAGACTTCTTGGAATATCTATGAGCAATTTAGATAATAATCATATATTAGAAGATGTTCAGTTATTACTTCCTTTTTAAAGTTTAATTTAACTTATAGTAAATTTATTTAACCAAAAGTTAAATTTTTTTCTTGACTTTTAAGATTTTCATTTTATAAAATAAAAAAATCCCCCTCAATATAAATTTATAAAAATAAAAACTGCATGGTGATATTATGACTCCAAAACCATCTGTAGAAAAAAGGCTTAAAAGAGAAAAAAAACGCAGAGAAGATGAAATAATTCAGGCTGCCAGAACAGTTATACTTACTAAAAATTTCTATGGCGCCACAATGGATGACATAGCCTCAGAGGCTGGAATTACAAAACCCACTATTTATCAGTATTTCAAAACAAAGGACGAGCTCTTTGTAGCAATAGTGGAACCTTTAATTGAATCCCTTGCTCTCCAGCTTGAAGCAATAAGAAAAAAACTGGAACAAAAAAAATACACCTCTGGCAGAGAGATAATCGCTGATGTATTTAATGTCTACTATAATACCTTTGAGGCAGATCCTGAACTTTATAAGCTATTTAACATATTCCTGCAGGTTGGCGTTGTCCATAAAATGTCAGAAGATGCTGCAACTGCAATAAAGCAATGGGGACGCAAATGTTTTATTGAAGGGAATCTTATTGTAGCTAAGGGTATTGAACAGGGTTTTATTAAAAATGTGGATATCCAACAGACAACAGATTTTATGTGGGGTTCTTTCTGGGGAATAGTTCAAGTAGAACAAAATAAATGGGGCAAAGAAGGTATAAGTATATTTCTTAAACCAGTTCTCCAATACACAGAAGAACTGCTTATCTCTGCCCTTATAATAAAATAAAAAAATAAAAAAGGGGGAAAAATGAACTACAACACAAAAAAGGATGTATGGCAGCAATATAAAGAAAAGCTCTGCACAGCAGATGAGGCTGTCAAATGTGTAAAATCAGGCGATTGGATTACCTATGCATTTTTTAATGGAAAACCCATAGCCTGTGACGCAGCTTTAGCTCGGAGAAGAGATGAATTGAAAGATGTTCTTATTGCAGGAGCTGTTACTATTCCGCCAATTCCAGAAATTCTCACACAGGATCCAGATGGAAAGACTTTTAATTATAACGATTTTCATTTTTCGCTTTTAACTCGTATAATGAAATCCCAGTATCCAAACAATGTTGCATACTGTCCTCTTAACTTTGGAGAAACAGACTGGGAATGTGAACATCTAGTGAGTCAGCATGACAGTCTCTTTAAACTATTGGATGAGCCAGATTGGCACAAAAAAATTACACGGGACAACTATTATAACAAAGATCCATTTAAAACTGGTATAAGACTTCAGGATGTCCATATTATGAGGACTGCACCAATGGATGAAAAGGGCTACTTTAACTTTGGAATAAGCAATGCCTGCATGTTGAGTTGGTGTAAAGCACACAAGGTAATTGTAGAGGTAAATAAAAATATGCCCATAGCTCTTGGTGGTGCAAGGGAGTCAATTCACATATCGCAGGTTGATTATATTGTAGAGAGCAATGATGATCCACTATTTGAACTACCAAATATTCCTGCAAGTGATGTTGAAAAGAAAATTGCAGAACACGTATTTAAATATCTACACGATGGATGCTGCCTACAGCTTGGAATAGGAGGCATGCCAAACACCCTTGGCCATATGATAGCAGAAAGCGATCTCAAAAACTTAGGTGGCCATACAGAAATGTTAGTTGATGCATTCATGGAAATGGAACTTTCTGGAAGGCTAAACAATTCCAAAAAGGATATTGATCGCTTTAAAACAGCCTATACATTTGCCCTCGGAAGCAAAAAGCTTTATGAATGGATACACAATAATCCTGGTCTTGCATCATATAACGTTGGGTATGTGAACAACTTTGATGTCATTAAATCTATAGATAATTTTGTATCTATAAACTCTGCCATTGAAGTAGACATCATGGGTCAGGTTAATGCAGAGAGCAACGGGTTCCAGCAAATCTCTGGCAATGGAGGAATGCTTGACTTTGTCTCCGCATCTTTTTGGTCAAGGGGAGGCAAGAGCTTTATCTGTCTTCCATCAACATATACCTTCCCTGATGGCAAGGTTATATCAAAAATAGTGCCACATTTTAAGGCTGGAACAACAATCACTATACCAAGACAATCTGTGCAATTTGTAGCTACAGAATACGGATGCGTAAATTTAAAACTCTGCCCATTATGGATGAGAACTGAAAAAATAATTTCAATTGCACATCCTGACTTTAGAGAGGATTTAATCAAGGCAGCTGAAGAAGCAAAAATATGGAGAAGAACAAATAAAATTTTGTAAACAAAACTCAGTTGCATCTGCCTATGACATGGCAGATGCAACTTTTACATAAAACATTCCATTGATTCCGCTAAAAAACTCTTGCAAATAATGTTTATTGCTTCTAAATTGCATATATGAAGCTAAAGAATTTACCAATAGGCCAATCCAGTTTTGAAAATCTAATCAAAGGGGATATGCTCTATGTAGATAAGACAGAGATTATCTACAGGATGATTACAAATGCGCAATTTTATTTTTTATCAAGGCCAAGGCGTTTTGGCAAATCTCTGCTTATATCAACACTGGAGGAGATATTCAAAGGGAATAAAGAGCTTTTTAAAGACCTATGGATATACAAGGCAGATTATAATTGGGAAGAATACCCTGTAGTTATAATTGATTTTAATCACGTCCTTTCTGATAACCACATTATGCTGCAGGAGGGCATAACAAAACTTCTTGTTGATGTAGCTAATGCCCATGGATTACAGCTTGAGGAGAATGTTTATAAGTATGCCTTTGTTGAGCTGATTAAAAAACTATCAGAAAAATACAGCAAGCAAGTAGTTTTGCTTATAGATGAGTATGACAAGCCAATAATAACTCACCTTGGGAAAGGGGATGAAGGAATAAGATTAGCAGAGAAGAACAGGGATATACTGAAAAATTTTTATGGGACAATAAAGGCAGCATCAGTAATAGA
>MWCI01000054.1 GCA_002069965.1 Spirochaetes bacterium ADurb.Bin218
ATCCACCTTGAGATTTGACAGGGCAGGTAAAAAGTAGTTCCTCTCCTTTATGAGTTTAATCAAAAATGTTGGGGTCCCTGTTTCAAACCAGTAATTATCAAACAATCCATTTTTGTCAAAAAACTGCAATATATCAAAGGGATTATACAACTTATCCTTTAAAAAATAATATCCATTATACCATTCCTTTATCTTTTCCAGATCCCCATTTATCTTATTTAAATACTCCTTAAAACTCTCCTCCAGATCCTTTTGTGTGTATCCACATACATTGCCATATCTCTCATCAAGAGTTATGTCTGTGAGCATATTAAGACCACTGAATATTGAGGCTTTGGAAAACCTTGTCACACCTGTTAAAAAGGCAAAACGAATATTTGCATCATGATTTTTTATTTCTGTATAAAGCCTTTTTAATATCTCCCTGCATTCCTTTGCTACATCAACTTTTTCTATATTGTCAAGTATTGCCTTATCGTATTCATCTATAAGTATTACTACTTTTTGATTATATCTGTTATAAGCTGCCTCTATTAGCTCTGCAAAGTATATAGCGTAATCCTCTCTATTAAAAATTTCCTCTTGCAGATTTAAAGCTCTCTCATTTTGTTGTAAATTATAGATTATTGAATTTATCAACTCCTCTGCCTTTGTTGAGCCTCCGAAGCTTATCTTTATCACTGGGTAGGTTTCTTCCCAGTTCCATTTATCATATATTGCAAGGCCTTTGAATAATTCTTTTTTCCCCTCAAATATATTACGCAATGTGTCCAGAAAAAGGGATTTACCAAATCTCCTTGGACGGGATAGAAATACATAGCGATAGCTTTTTACTATGTCTAAAGCTATTTCTGTCTTGTCTATGTATATATAGTCATCACTTCTTATATCTTTAAAGGTCTGTATACCTATTGGCAGCTTCTTCATCTTTTACCTCGTGACTTTACTGTAACAAAATTTTTATTTTTGTCCAGCAGTTTTTGATGAAAAAACCGCCTGAAATCTCAGGCGGTTTTATTAAAATGTAGAAGTTTTATCTTAGCAAAAATTTTTATTCTGCAAGTGCACCAGTGAATATAGCTGGTGTAGCTTTAACTGTTGCAGCCTCGTTAAAGGTAATAGCTTTTACTCTACCAAAGAATTTTGGCAACTCTGTTCCAAGATAGAACTGAGAAGAAAGCACCTTGCCTGAATAGAATGCTGCTTCATCATTTTCAGCAAGGAGTTTATCTCTATCAGCTCCCTTAGCATCGCCAACAAGAGCCTGCATCTTTGGTTGAGTAATTGTGAGCATCCATACATGCATCCATGCTATTGCAACCATATAAATAGCATCAAGGAATGGAGTAGCCTGTGCAAATATATTGAGGAATTTACCTGTAGCCATGAGGCCTTTAAAGAATTCAACAAGATTGTCCAGTTCTTTTGTAGCTTCATTAAACATAGTGAGGTATTTTTCATCAACAATGCCTTTTGCTTTTTCTACAGTTGCATCCATTCTCTTTCTAAGAGCTTTATAGTTTCTCTGCTCCTTGTTCATGAGAAGTTTTCTCATCATAAGGTCCATAGCCTGGATTCCATTTGTTCCTTCCCATATAGCAAGGATTTTGGAATCGCTCATGTATCTAACTATTGGATAATCACGGCAGTATCCATAACCACCATAGCACTGCATAGCAGTAGAAGTAATTTCAACACCTCTGTCTGTGCATCCAGCTTTACATATAGGAGTAAGAATTTCTATAAGTGCCTGTGCTTCTTTTTTATCCTCTTCACTTGCACTTCCTCTTACTATGTCAAACTGGTTATACATAAAGTATATGAGAGCTCTCTGGCCTTCAATGTGAGATTTCATCCACAGAAGCATTCTCTTAACATCAGGATGGTTAACAATTGTTACACCAGGAGCATCTGGATTGAGCATCTGAGTAACATCAACACCCTGAACCCTATTTTTTGTGTATGTAACAGCATGCATATATGCAGCAGAAGCATTAGCCTGTCCCATGAGAGCTGTTCCCATACGAGCAAGGTTCATCATCTTAAACATGATTTTCATACCTTGACGCTCTTCGCCAAGAAGGTAACCTATACAGTTTCCATTGTCTCCAAAAGCAAGCTGAGATGTAGCCTGTCCATGAATACCCATCTTGTGCTCAATACCTGTGCAAACTACGTCATTGAATTCGCCAATGGAACCATCTGGATTTACTCTGTATTTTGGAACTATAAAAATAGAAATACCTTTTGTTCCCTTTGGATCTCCTTCAATACGAGCAAGAACAGGGTGAATCATATTTGGATAATAGTCATTTTCTCCACCAGAGATGAATAT
This sequence comes from Spirochaetes bacterium ADurb.Bin218, assembly GCA_002069965.1. Taxonomy (GTDB): domain Bacteria; phylum Spirochaetota; class UBA4802; order UBA4802; family UBA5550; genus UBA5550. The sequence continues at coordinate 2,336 of MWCI01000054.1, forward strand.
CTTCTGGCCCTGAATCTTGAATGTTCCATCAGGTTGTCTTATAGCTTTTGTCTTAAGAGCACCAACATCACTACCTGCATCAGGCTCTGTTAAGCACATTGTTCCGCCCCACTCTCCAGTGAGAATCTTTTCACCATAAAGCTTCCACTGTTCTGGTGTGCCGTATTCTTCGATAAGTTCCATTGCACCGTGGGAAAGACCTGGATACATAAAAAGCGAATAGTTTGCAGCAGTAATGAATTCCATGCAAGCCATTGCAACAGCATAAGGCATCCCCATCCCACCTATATGCTGATTGTCATAGATAGAGCCAAATCCTGCGTCATAATAAGCTTTGATACCATCACGGTATGTAGGTGGTAATGTAACCTTCTTTGTTGCAGGATCCCACTTAGCTGGATTTTTGTCTGCATCTTCTGCTGTAGGATAAATCACGTCAACGCTGATTTGCTCAGCAAGGTCAACTGTAGCCTCGAATGTGTCGTGATCAAAGTCCTGGTAGCATTCAAATTTTGTGAGTTTGTCAGCTTCGAGAAGTTCGAATAAGACAAATTTTACATCCCTTGTGTCAACTATAGGATTAAGCATATTTGCCCCCTTTATAAAATTTTAGTAAATGAGTCAACTTAGGCTCATCTACAAAGCTTGCAAAATTATGTTTTATCTTTATTGAACCAGCAAACAGCAAAAAAACCGTCAAATTATAGTCATATAGTCAGAAAAAAGTTATAAGTGTCAAGTCTTTTTATTATAATCTCATACCAGTTCCAAGTTTAATTAGATTTAAAATCATTTTACCTTTACTAACCTTTGATGAAAGAATTGACATATATAAAACTTCTGTATTCATTGGGGGCTTTTTATTCTTAGATTTTTTTGTAAGTTTTAGAGCATTTTTTGGACACTTGGTGACGCATAAACCGCAACCAATACATCTCTCTGGCAAGAGTTTAACTTTCCCCTCAGATTTAACAAGGGCATCCATCTGGCATCTCTTAACACATAGACCACAGCTTATACATAGCTCTGACTCTAAATGAGCTATATAGTTTGTAGCAAAGAGTTCAGCCGGCCTTTCAAACTTTTTCGCATTGGTCAGCACTCCACAGCAGCATCCACAGCACAGGCAAATACAAAAGGGCTGTAGTGAATTTGCAGGCTGTATGACAAGTCCCCTCTCCTCTGCATAATCAAGTATTTTTAGAGCCTCTTCTTTGGTTATAACACGGCTCCTGCCTCTGTCTAAATATCCCCCTTCACCAAATTGGATACAAATTTCAATATTATCAGTTACCTTGCAACTCTTTCCAAGTAAGGCCTCCCCCTGCTTACAGACGCAATTTGCAACATGGATAATGTCCTTTGTATTTTGTATATATTCTCTCATGTTATCATAGGTATCTATTTTATGCTCAGGCACGATTGCTTTAAAATGAGGAGATGTTCTCAACTGAGGGATTGAAGATCTGAAAAATTCTTCCCTGAAGGCCTCATCAAAATATTGATGAAGCAAATTCATAAGCTCTGGAGTTAAATCATCCACCTGAAACTCAAACATTCCAAGGGCAAGCATAGCATTGCCATATTTATATGGAGGCTTTTCCGATCTCCTTATAACTCCTTTCATGAACATCTGGTCAAGTTTATGACTTATTTCTTCTTTAGTTATTGTATTCCCAAATAGTTTTTTGTATCTACGGTAAATTCGCCATAAGGGAGAGTTAACAAGGCTTAGTGACAGAGCTATTTTTGCCTCATCCTCTGTAAAAAAAAGGCGAAGTATTTCTAACTCTACACCTGAGTCTGTTGCAGGATAACCAATTGGATATTTATCCAAATGGAGTTGAAGTTTTCTGTATATAGAATTTTCAGCTGTTTCCATTTTATCCTCAATTTATAAAAATTAACAATATTTATTCCTTAACTTTTTTAAAATAAAAATACTCTATTATCCCCGGCACCGAAGGCTGCGTGGATAATATTTTCTTGATCTTACAGTAAAAAATTACCTTTAGGAATAATTACTGAAAAATTAATAACATTCAATTAGATCAATTATTTTATGTAAAGAATAAAGAGAAAAGATAAATCAAAATTATCATAAAGTTATCTTCTTCTTGACATTTTGCAATATCAATGATTTTATTTGAACTAAGCACTCATCACTATTATACAAAATAAAAAATAGAAGGTATTTAATATGGCCATAAGGATTAAGGAAAAACTTCTAAAAAAACTCCCAAGACCAAAGGAAATAAGGCTTAAAGTACGGGAAATAATAAAAAATATATATGAAGGCTATTATTTTGAAAGAGATGTTTACAACAGGTTAATAAATCTTGTAAAAGTATTCATTGTTTCCACAAGAAAATTTATGAAAGATGACTGTCTCACAAAGGCTTCTGCGATTGCCTATACTGTGATTACATCTTTGATCCCTGCCCTTACTGTGGTGCTGACATTTTTTTCTGTATTTTCCGGGGTAGAAAATAAAAAGGACGAATTATTCCGAGAGATTTCAATATTTATGAGTGAGCATAGTATAAAGCTCAATATTGATCCTATTTTTGAAGCAGTTTCAAGCCTCATTGATAATGCAGGTAAAATCGGAGGGATCGGTGCTGTAATTGTTGTATTTACTGCTACTGCAACTTTGCGCTCCCTTGAAAAATCACTCAATGATATTTGGAAGGTTAATCAGGGCAGAACATTATTTCAAAAAATCATCTATTACTGGGCTGCTTTAACTCTTGGTCCTGTTATGCTTATTGCAGGAACAACAGCAGCAACCAAAATGACAGAGGTTTTATCATCAGCCAATTTCAACTCTGCCTACATCGAAGGAAATAAAATATGGGTGGTGGGAAATAAAGGTTCTATAGTGCAAAGCGATACAGAAAAGCTAAGATTAACATCAGGGGAAGAAAATGCCTTTGACTATGAAAATCAAAGGATATATAATTATAAATTTTCAGAGAACTCCTTTGTTGAAGATGACTTCAGGCTTGATGCCATATCACTCATGAAAGAAAACTTCACAGATATTCAGTTCATCAATAACTATGGCTGGGTAATATCAGACAAAGGATTAGTTCTTACAACAAAAGATAAAGGGAAAAACTGGCAGATTTCCAAATGGGGAGACTTTGTTTTTAATGATATATATATGCTCAATGAAAGAGTTGGTTTTATTGCCGCCGATGGCGGAGTTATACTTACAACTGATGATGGTGGAAGATACTGGAAATTGATAGACGCAAAAGATGTAACACTTAACTTTAAACGACTGTCCTTTTTGGGCGATATGGGAATAGCAACAGCCTCAAAGGGGAGAATATACATTACCTATGATGGAGGACAAACCTGGAATCTCAAAACTATTTATGAGTCTAAAAGAAAAAATAAATTGGTAGATCTAAATGCCATATTTTTTGTGAACGATAAAAATATATGGATAGCAGGCAATGATGGAGTTTTGCTCCACTCAACTGATAGAGGCAATAGCTGGCAACAAATCCGCTTTAGAGAATACAGTTATTATGCAATACAGTTTATCAACGAAATGGAGGGCTATATTGCAGGTGAAAATGGGACACTTATCTACACCTCTGACGGAGGTATAAACTGGCGTAGCAACGCTCTGCCAGCATACAAAATCAGCAAGCTTCTATATTCGGGAAACAATCTCTGGGCAATAGGCCATGGAGGAACAATTCAAAAATCATCAGATGGGAAAAGATGGGACGGAATTTCTGGAGTAAGTATTTTTGCAGTTTTCATTAAATTCTTTACCCCATTTATATTTATCTGGCTACTATTTTTGATGATATATATAACCACTCCAAATACAAAAGTCCCATTTAAAGATGCATCAATAGGGGCAGCCTTTACTGGAAGCGTCTGGGTAATTTTTATATTCCTGTTCATAATATACGTGAAAGCCTTTGCCACAGGAACCTTTGCAATTTATGGGGCTCTTGCTTCAATACCATTATTTTTATTAATGGTCTATGCTTCATCTCTGATAATACTCTATGGTGCAGAGGTCTCCTATACCCTTATGCATCCAGAGACCTATGCAAGCCTGAAAAATACCTTTGAGGAAAACCGAAAATTTAATATATTTTATGGACTCCTTGCAATACACCACATCTATTCAAAGTTTGAAGAGGGGAAAGGTAGCACGACCTATTCAGAATTATTGAAAAAATGCGGTCATAACTCACTGGATCTGGATTTCTTTTTGAAGCTATTCACAGAAAAGGAGCTTATATACAGAGAAAATAAGGGTCCCTTTATGCCAACAAAATCTTCAAAAAATATTATGCTTAAAGAACTCTTTGATCTTATAAATGAAGCTCAGGTAACAATACCTCCTTCATTTAAAAAAGCTGTGTCTAAAGGAAACATCGTTGATATATTCAATAAGATCAACACAGGTAGAAATCAAATCCTTGGCACAATGACCTTAGGTGATCTAAAATTTTCATAGTTTAAATCAACGGGAATAATAGCCGAATATAAAGGGTATGAGTATAAGCTCACCCTTTATATCATCGGGGACTTTGCCAAAATTACGGGATAACTTAATAGCGTCTATACAGGAATCATCAAGGGGTTTATTCCCTAAGGAATCTACAAGCTCTACGCGAAGCACGTCTCCATTTCTATTCATAATAAAGGCTATCTTTACCCTCTGACTGGGTATTGCCATAATTCTCATATTCCCAGGGGCATAACCTCCAAGAGAAACATTGGCAAGTAAAGGTGGATACCAGTTGGAGGCTATTTTATCTTTCATATTTTTAAAATATTCAAAATTCTTAAACTTTGCAGTATTAAAAGAAAATTCACCAGCATTTGAATAGAAAATCGCATTCTTCATGGTTATATTATTGCGATCTGGAATAGCCATAGAGTCAGCTTTCTTTCCTCCAAAGCCATTACCTTTTGCACCAGAGCTTTGTGAATATTTAAAAGCAATATCTCCATTATCTGATGTAGAGGTTTTTTCTCCCCCTGAGGTAACAGCAGCTTTGTTCACTGAAGAATTTCCTCCACTCTTAAGCCTGAATTCAAGGGAGTTATTAAGCCATCTGTCCCCCTTTTCTTTTGTTATATAACCCCTTGCAGTGGAATCCCTGTCAGAGAGCAGTGTGCTTTCTTTAATATCTCTTATATCATTCTGATTTATGTTTACAATTATGTCTCTGCCAGAAATAAAATTTTTGTTCTTTTCAGGAACAGCAGCACTCCAGAAGCCATGGGAATCTGGTAAAAGAAGCATGGTCAATACTATAAGATGCAAAAAAAATGAAATAATAAGACACAGTAGTAGATTGATATTATTATTTACTCTTCCCTCTAACATAGAAAACCTATTATTTTTGATAGCAAAAAGGCTCAAAAGTTACTGTTAAACTATCTGCAAATAATAAAAAAGCAACCCCTTTTTGAGGGATTGCCTTTTTTTGATAGATTAAAAAATCTTTTATTTATTAGCTTCTTCCTCAAGGAATTTCTTTCTTTCCTCAATGACTTTATCAGCCTCTCGTCCAGATATTGGATCATAGTGAGAAAATTCCATTTCAAAAGTTGCCTTTCCGCTTGTCATTGCCCTGAGATCTGTGCTATATCTAAGCATCTCTGATTCAGGAACAAGAGCGCGAACAACCTGGATTCCACTTGAGCCCTCAGAGCTATCCATACCAAGAACACGTCCACGTCTACTTGTAATGTCGCTCATTATATCTCCCATGAATTCCTTATCAGCATATATTCGCACATTCATAATAGGCTCAAGCAACTGAGGCCCTGCTTTCTCCAGAGCAATTTTTATGGCGTTTCTTGCAGCAATTTTAAAGGCCATTTCAGAGGAGTCAACATCGTGATATGAACCATAATAAAGCTCAACCCATACATCCACAACTGGAAATTTTGCAAGAACTCCCTCCTCAAGTCCTTCACGCAAACCTTTTTCCACTCCAGGTATATATTGTTTTGGAACAACGCCTCCAACTATACTGTCTACAAATTCAAACCCCTTTCCTCTTTCAAGAGGTTTAACCCTGATATGAACCTCTCCATACTGACCATGGCCACCGGACTGTTTTTTATGCTTATATTGGGCCTCGGCATTTTTTGTTATTGTTTCTCTATAGGCAACCCTTGGGGTTCTTGTAATTACATCTATCTTTAATTTTTCTTTCAGTTGATTGAGTATCATATTTAGCTGCATATCTCCCATACCTGAGAGGACACTTTCACTTGTTGCAGCTACATAGCCATATTTGATAGTTGGATTTTCCTCTGCAATCCTGTTGAGGAATTGACCAATCTTATCTTCTTCACCTCTCTTTGCAGCCTCCACAGCATAGGAGAATACAGGCTGAGGAAGTTTTATAATAGGAAGGACCACCGCTGCTTTTGGATCTGTTAGAGTATCAAGAGTTGTTGTTTTATCAAGTTTTACAAGAACTCCTATATCCCCTGCAGAGAGCTTTGGCATTTCATTTTGCTTGTTGCCAATCATTGCACAGATCTTTGTAACTCTTTCCTTTGTATTTTTTGTAGCATTTAGAATTTCTGATTCTGGATTTATGCTACCAGAGATAACCTTTACATAGTTAAACCTACCTGCATACTGATCAATGGCAGTTTTCCACACTACTGCAACCATTGTTCCTGCTTCATCCATTTTAACTTCCACTTCTCTTTCTGGATGAGACTGCTCATGTCCCTTATAGACCTTACCTATCTCTGGTGCTGGGGCATAGTTTTTTATAACCCTGATAAGGTTTTTAATTCCAATGACTTTTTGGGAAGATCCACATATAACAGGGGTAAGTTTTGCATTCTTAAGTTGAGTTTTGATCCCTGTTTTAATTTCATCTGGCGAAAGTTCCTCACCGCCAAGAAATTTTTCTATTAATTCATCTGTAGCTTCTGCAGCCAGTTCTGCCAGTGCTGCTCTTTCTAATTCAATCAGCTCCTTCTGATCTGCAGGAATATCTGCAACTGTAACATCTCTTCCATCACCCTTTGGAGTATAAAGCTTAAGCTCCACTGTATCCATCACTCCCTTAAAGGTTTCACCCTCACCATAGGGAACACAGAGAGATGCAATGCTACCGCCTAAACTTCCTTTTATATTTTCTATTACCTTGCTATAATTGGCTCTTTCTTTATCCATTTTGTTGACAAAGATAATACGGGGGATATTGTTTTCTGTGAGGAATCTCCAGGCCTTTTCTGTTTCAATCTGAACCCCATCAACAGAATCAACTACCAAAATTGCAGCCTCAACTGCTTGCAGAGCAGCTCTTGTTTCTCCAATAAAATCTGCAGTTCCAGGGGTGTCAATTATATTGATTTTTACATCTTCAAACTCTACAAAACCCATTGAACTTTTGATTGAAATTTTTTTATCTTTTTCGTCTTCATCAAAATCAGAAACTAAAGTCCCACTGTCTGCACTGCCCATCTTGTCAATTTTGCCGCCAACAAAAAGCATTGCCTCCAGCACTGTTGATTTTCCTGTTCCTCCATGTCCGATTATGGCAACATTCCTTATCTGGTCAGCCTTATACTCCTTTAACATCTAAGAACCTCCTGAAAATTCTTCCATTTTTATTACTCAATCTATCCTCAGTAATTGCAAAGGGCTGCAAAAGTTTTCGCAAACCTCTAAGAATTGTCTTTTTCAAAAAAAGACCTTTGAAGCATCATCATATATTTTTCTGGGAAAAGATTGACAATACGTTGGCAGAAAATATATATGACCATCTTTTTTGTAAAGTATTTTATTTATGATGGGGAAGCTATGCCCAAAAATTACATCTGTATTGCAAAAACAACATCAAACTGCTCACTAAAAAAGTTTTTTTAGTTTACCAAACACTAATAAAAAGCCACAAAATATACATGAAATATAAAGGACCCAATCACCAAGATATTGATAAAAGGTATCTTTCTTTGCCAATACATCTACAAATCCACTAAAATATCCCTTTGTAAGATATGGCATTGTAGAGGCAACAGTCCCAATTGGGGTAATAACCGCACTCACCCCTGTATTTCCTGCCCTCACTACAGGTATTCCATTTTCCACAGCTCGAAAAACAGAGGCTGCAAAATGTTGATAATGGCCATTACAGGTATCTGTCCAGCCATCATTGGTTATGTTGATTAAAAAATCTGCTCCTTTATTTTTATAATCTCTGCATAATCTATAAAAAATACCCTCATAGCATATAAGCACTGCGAATTTATGCTCTTTCAATGTAAAAAGCTCAGGAATACTACCAGGGACAAAATCAGAGCCTCCCATTTTATCTACCAACTTTTTCACAAAAGAAAACCACTTTTGATATGGAAACCACTCACCAAAGGGGACAAGATTAATTTTGGCATAAGTTTTTTCAGGAACACCATCTTCTTTGATTAACAGTGCACTGTTTTGAGGATACAACCTTATTCTGTAGCCATCTCGTTTTGCGCTTACCCCTATCTCTCCAGTAAGCACAGGTTTGTTGATCTCACGAACAAAATTAAATAAATGCTGATCGAACAAATCCTTCTCACCATTTTGCCATCTAAAGGAAATTGTTTCAAGAGTTGCTGACTCTGACCATATTATTAAATCTGGGTCATCTGCAACTGCCATCTTTGTATATTTTATCAATTCACCAAGATACTCATATCGCCTCAGATGCCAGTTGTCCCATGGAGATATACATGTCTGAATAACAGAAATTTTAAATTTCCCTTCTCCCTCTTCAAAACTCTTAACCCTGACAAAACCTGCTATCATGATAAAGATAAGAGTTGCAGAGATATACAGAAAGATCTTACCCTCTCTTGTGCTATAGAGGTATTTGATAAAAAAACCTCCTTCCCAATCTAACCTCTTTATAAAATTGCCAATTGCAATATTAAACATTATTATTAAAAAATTCACACCCAAGATACCCGTGACAGAGGACATTTGTATAAAAGAGATAAAGGGATACTGCGAATATCCAATATACGTCCAGGGGAATGCAAGAAAACCTATGCTTTGGATGTAGTCCACTATAATCCATATTGAAGGATAAATCAAAAAATCAAGCTTTGGATATTTTTGAGACAAAAACTCTGCAAGTAAAATTTTTATGGTAAAAAATGCTGTCAGACTTGGAATAAGAAAAATCAATATTACAATAAAACCACCAGGAACCTTTGCGCCAAAGTTTCCAATCCATCCATAGGTAAATAAGTTACCAATAATGCCAGTCAAAAAGGAGATATAAATAACTTCTTTCAGGGACTTTCCTCTAAGGTAGACATAAAGGGGAACAAGAAAAAACCATGCAAAAAAAGAAAAGAATTTTAAGGCAAAAAAATCATAAGATGGAAAAGAAAGAAACAGTAAAATAGAAGTAAGGAAATAATACTTTGATAGAATAAATTTTTTTACTCTGTTCATTGTTTCACCATGGAATTATAAAGTTTTAGACACGGAGATTTTAAAAAATTATATTTTTCTGGCAATCCTTTTAACAAGCTCACTTCTTTTTGCCTCACAGGTTTTGTAACCCACAGTCATTATTCTGTAGGCATCATAAAAATCAAGAGTCCCTGTGGCAAGCAGATCTGGCTCAATCAAAACTGTAGGCTTATAGTGTTTCAGCATATTAACTGTTGTGGAATAGCCCATTATATCTATACTCTGTATTATAATCTCAAAAATGCTTGGATAACTCTGCGCTTTGTTCTTTTTTGAGATCCATTCCTCAATGCTTTTAATTATACCAGTCAGCTTTACCTCCTCAGGGATGGTTATCTTTTTTGCATCAACCTCTTTTGCCTCAGTTATGGTGTCATCCTTGAATTTCGATTTGATCTTGTGAAAGCTCTTCCCAAAGATACTTTCCCCTTTTTCTATTCGTTGAACTCCAGGGTGAAGATTAACTGCAACAGTTAATTCCATACCTGCATTGCTTACTATGTCAACGGGCAAAGGATTTGCAACTCCTCCATCAATGAGAAAAGAGTTGTTATAGGCAACAGGGATAAAAAAGCCAGGGATTGAGACACTTGCCCTTATGGCGTCAAGGACATTTCCTTTTTTAAAGACAACACATGCTCCTGTATAGTAGTCTGTTGCAACTATCTCAAGGGGTATTTTTAAATCCTCAAGTTTTAAATCTGCAGGGATATATTTTCTCATAAATTTTATAAAGTCGTTTCCTTTTAATAGTCCGGACCTGGGCAATGTTAGATCTATTAGAGAAAGGAGTTCCTTTTTTGTAAACTTAAGCATATCCCTTTTAAAATCTGGTAAAGTCCCTGCAGCATATACAGCTCCAATTACAGCTCCAATACTTGACCCTGCAATAAAGTGAATAGGAATCTGTAACTGCTCAAGATATTCCAAAACAGCTATATGAGCAAGCCCCTTTGCACCTCCACTGCCAAGAGCTACTCCTACCTTTTTTTTAAAAAATAAACGAAATGGATTTTTCATACAAAAACCTCTTTCATCAAGGCAATACAGACTTAATGAAAACAGCTTTAATTTAAAATTAAAAAAATCAACAACAAATCTACTCATCAAGAATAAACATAAAACTGAATTCCCAGCTGATAAAAAAATAAAAAAAAAGTTGAAAAAAAAGAAAAGCTGTCCATTCCTTAATTAAAAATTTCCCTATCTGTTATCAAAGGCTGAATTTTTTTAAACAAAGAGGCTGCTTATGAGGATCTACAAAATCAACACACTATTCATTATTGCTGCTTTACTTATTAATTTTCTCATGTGCTCAAAAAAAGAAGAAGCTGTAGAGAGCAAGCTCCTCTTTATAAAAGGAGAGGTCTCTATAACAAGAGCTTCTAATTCTATTGGCTGTAAAATTGGAGATGTTTTACAAAGGGATGACATTATAAGGACTGGGGAAAGCTCTCTGGCTGTAATTCAAATAGGAGATAAGGCAACAGCAACACTCTCTTCAAAGACAACCATCACTGTTAAGGATTTGCAAAATCACTATAGCGAGTTTTATTTAGATCAAGGTGAGGTTGTATCCAATGTCAAAAAGCTTGAAAAAAATGAAAACTATGTAATAAAAACCAAAACTATTGTTGCCAGTGTAAGGGGAACACAATTCCTTGTCAGGAGCGATGAAAAATTTGGTAAGGTTGCAGTCAATAAAGGAACAGTTAATGTCAGCTTCAATCCAGAAAATATCAAAAATATTGTTCCACCGGAAATAACAGTAGTTGAAGGCAAAATGACAATCATCAACATGCCAGAGGAGATCAAAGAGCCAAAGATAGAATTGCAGGAAATCAGCTTTAAAGATAAAATAAAAATCGAGACCATATCTACAATTGAAGTTACACCACAAACAAAAACTGAAGAGACCGAAAGTAAAAAAACAATGGAGCAAATCCTACAAAAGGCAACAGAGATTGAAGAAATTGATACCTTGACAGAGAAAGAGCTAAAACAAAAGGTAAAACAAAAAAAGATAGAAAAACTCATAATGCAAAAAACAAGAACCATTGAAGAGATAAAAGAGGCATGTGAACGCATAGATAACGTCATGCTATACTCCGGAAAAATTATTCAGGGCGCAATTATATCCAGAGGTGATTCTTATAAAATTTTAACAACAAATGGAATTGTAGAAGTTGAAAAAAACAAAGTGCGCACTGTTAGCATTGTAAAATAATTAAAACTATAATCTAATAAATGGGGAGGATTATATAAATGAGAATTTCAAACAAAATGTTCTGGGCAAAAAAAATATTGATATTTCTTCTGGCAAGCTTATTCATCATATCATACCACAGTGTTTTTGCTGAGTCTATATTTTTGAAAGATGGCAAGATCATCGAAGGAGCTATTACCAAAGAAACAGATAAAGCAACAGAGATCAAAACCTCTGATGGCCAGAAATTGTCTATAGCAAGAAAGGATATTTTGCGAACTCTTGTAAACACCAGTTACAAGACAAAGATGTATATAATGAAAGACGATAAAAGTGTTATTGCTGTCTATATAGTTGATGAAGACAATGAAAGCTACACCTATAGAACAGAACTGAAAGATCCCAATGAAAGTAAAATTAAAAAAGATAATGTCTTATTTATATCAAAAATACCTCCTCAGGAATTCATTCAGGAAAAAGACTCATCTGTAAAATCTAATAAAAAAGCATATACTCGCGAAGAGGAGATCAAGTTTAGAGCTCCACTTCTGAGAGCAGGTTTGACTAAAATTATACATTTTGATGATAATGAGCTTACTGAGTTATATGATCAGAAATCCACTGCAATTATTTTTGATGCTTTTCTATATAGACTCAGAGGACCTCTTTATTCTGGGGAAGGTGGAATAGATTTAATGTTTAGATTCAGAAATCATGGAGCAAAGGTAGATTCATCAGAAGCAGATCCAAGAACTCAAAAATTTAATGAACTATATAATACGACAATAATTTCATCATACAGTGCTGATTTTTTTCTTACCACCGTTTCCTTAGGACCAAGGGTTGCATGGGGTTTTTATAAATTTGTTCATATTCAACCTTATGCCTTTTTGTTGTATTCTACAGGTAAATTTAAAACAATGATATCCCACGATAATAGAGATGATGAATATGATAATACAGTGCATGGAATAGATTATGGACTTGGAGTTGATATAGGAATTTTTCCATATTTTGGAATATTTGCAGAATACACTGGAGGATGGATAAAATCTCAATTTCCTGGTGGCCAAGAATATAATTTTGATGCCAATGCCATATACTTCGGAGCATCTTTCAGGACATCCTATGGGCTTTTAGAATGATTTTTAACAGACAATAAGAGAATTCCTATGAGCATGTTATCAGCAAAAAATAAACCTTTATGCCTAAGTCTTTTAAAATTACTAATCATCATGGGCTTAACAACTTCGGTTTCTCTTTTATCCTTTGGTGAATCTGCTAAAACAGAAAAGATCAAATGGCTTGTAAAGCCTCAATTTGAAAGTGTAGGCGATTTTAGCGAGGGATTGGCACTTTTTGAGAAGTCAGATAGAAGCGGTTATATTGACAAAAAAGGTAAAATAGTAATCGAAGGTAGCTACATATTTGCAGATGATATGAATGAAGGAATTGCTCGGGCAATTGATGGCGACAAATGGGTTTTAATAAATTCAAAGGGTGAAAGAATAAAGGAACTGGCCGTTTCATGGGTTGAAAACTTCAGTGAGGGATTAGCTGCTATAAATATCAATGGCTCATATAGTGATGGAAAATTGCAAGGTGGAACATGGGGATATATTTCCACAGATGGAAATATTGTAATAGATCCGCTATATGAATACGCAGGGCCTTTTAGTGAAGGGATGGCAGTTGTTAAAAAAGATAAAAAATTATTTATAATTGACAGAGAGCAAAAAATTAAGAAAGAAATAAAATATGATGAAATATTCAATTTTAAAGAAGGAATGGCTCGATTTAAAAAAGATGGAAAGTTTGGCTTTATAAATAAAGATTTTAAGGAAGTCATACCTCCTCAATATGATCGAGCCAGTGACTTTTGCGAGGGCGTTGCTCGAGCAATTAAAAACAAAAAATGGATTTATATAGACCAAAAAGGAGAAGAAAGAGAAACTCCCTTTACATGGATTGGTGACTTTAGTGAAGGAATGGCTCCTGTAAAAATAAAAGATAAATTCGGATTTATTGATAAAAACTACAATATTGTCATTGAACCTAAATTTGACAGAGCCTGGAATTTTTCAGAAGGACTTGCAGCTGTTATGATCTCTGGTAAGTGGGGTTTTATAGATAAAAAAGGAGTTGAGGTAATTAAAGCACAATTTGATGAGGTTTGGAATTTTAGAGAAAACATTGCCGGGGTATGTCAAAGGGATAGATGGGGTTTTATAAAAAATCCACTAAGTGCAGAAAGTCAAAGCGAGCAACTGGAATATGCAGGAATGCTGGTGGGAACTGTAAAGGCCATTGAGGGAAATGAAATCATAATAACTGGTAGCAATATTGGAAAGAATGTAATGCTTTTTGATAAGCTATGTGTATTTTCCGATGAGGAGATGATTATTCTCTCAGCGCATTTTCCAATGATGACAGTTGCAAAGTGTAAAATTTCATCAGGAGATATTTCTCTAATAAAACCTGGCATGAAAGTTTACAAATACAAAAAAGAAATCAAAAAAAAGATGGAGTGACATTACAACTTTGTTGCTTTTAAAAAATTTTTAATTTATTGTGCCAAAGTAAAAAAATTTTTTAAAACTTTTCATTAAATTATAAAATAATGTTGACACATAAGACACATTTATTTAGGTTGTTTTCAGATCGCGCGGTGGAGCAGCTGGCAGCTCGTTGGGCTCATAACCCAAAGGTCGCAGGTTCGAATCCTGCCCGCGCTAATGAATGGCGGAGTAGCTCAGTTGGTTAGAGCACACGGCTCATATCCGTGGTGTGGGGGGTTCGAGTCCCTCCTCCGCTAAATAAACAGGATTATTTTTAAAAGTAAGCTGAACGCTTGCTTTTTTACTTGAAGTCCCTCCTCCGCCAAATGATGCAACAGAGCAATTTTATGTTCTTGAAGGGGATATAGAGGTGGAAACTGAAGATGGCCAGAAGATTAAGTTTGG
>MWCI01000055.1 GCA_002069965.1 Spirochaetes bacterium ADurb.Bin218
CAGCCTCCTTAAAATGACGGGATTAATTAATCATAGTGACCTCAAGAGGACACAGAGAAAAAACTAAATCTTTACATCAAAATCTCCCTCGGAATATAATCTTTCACAGAGACTTTTTATTTTTTCCATAACTCTTACAGCATTGTAAAAGTTAACTGTAACATTTTTAATATTCATCTCATATAATTTTTTATTTAAAAGCTTTCTGCGATTTTCCATAAAATCCTTAGCCTCTTCGTTGCTAAAAACAGAAACAGATATCTCTTTTTTTAAATCTTTGATCACTGTTGCAATCTCGCCCAAATTAGAAAGCTCAAAGGACAAGAATAGTGAGTTATTTTCCTTTAAAAATCTGACCCATGAAATCTTATCTTTGCTAAAAAATGGAAATTGCCCGGTTACAATATTTTTCCCAAAAAGCAAGTCCATGATCTCGTCAAAAATATCTCTGTCACTTTCACAGTCCCTTAGAGTATCTTCTATCAGCTCTTTACGACTTTCTTCGTTCCTTAAGATATCTCTCAAATTTCTGTATAGGCTGTTTTCATAGATCAACGACATTTCATAAAAAAAACTTATTGATGGATTTATAAACAATGTTAAGAGAAGAGTTTTTTTTATTCCCATCTTTTCCATAAGCTTTTCAAAGAGAGTTCCTGTATCCTTCACAGAAAAACCCTTTAATGCTAAAAAAGACAAATTGACCTTATAAATATCAGAATTTGACTGTAGTAGCAACTTTATTATGCTATGTTTGTTTAGGGAGTAGAATTCGTCATCTACAAAAATCGACAAAGGCATTAGCAAACTACTTAGCTCACTGTGCTTGTGCAAAGGTGAGATAATAAACGAAATTTTTTGTGGAGTCTTTTCCTGCAGTATAAGTTCAACTCTTTCTCCCTCTGGGACTCCAGAGGTAAACTCTGCTTTGATATTTACTCCTTTTATATTAAGTATTGCAGTATTCTTTTCTCTGGCAATAATTGTGGCCTGAATTTTTTCTCCAACAGACATTTCAGCAAAGAAATGACTGGTAGCTTTTATATAGGCATAGGACCTTAATCCATCAGATATCTTCATGGAAAAGACTTCCCTGACAGGACATTTCTATCATCGTCTTTATTGGCTCGTAAGTTTTTCTGTGAATTGGGCTTGCTCCCAGATCTCGTATAATCCTGAGATGCCTGGATGTTCCATAGCCTTTATGAAGTGCAAATTCATAGAGAGGATATTCTTTATCCAGTTCTTCCATAAATAGATCCCTCTTGACTTTTGCAATTATAGAAGCAGAGGCCACAGAAATAGACTTAGCGTCCCCCTGGACAACTGAGACATAAGGAATATCAAGTTTAAATTTATAATTGCCATCAATTATAACCATATCTGGTTTTACTGGACTTTTTGATATAAGCTCTTTGAGTCCAAAAGAGGTGGCGCCATTTATGTTCACTTCATCAATTATTTCATGATGAATAAATTCATGGCAAAGGGCAAGTGAATTTCTCTTTATAATTTCAAAGGCATCAAGTCTTTTGCTGTGAGTGAGTTTCTTTGAATCCTTTATCTTTCTTAACTCATCAGGGATGTCATCATAGATGGAGAAATCATATATTACAAGAGCCATGGACAAAGGACCAGCAAGAGCTCCCCTACCTGCCTCATCAACTCCTGCAATGATTTTATAGCCCTCTGAGACAAGCTCCTGCTCTATGGAAAAATCCGGGCTCTGGACAATCTCCTTATAACTAAAAAGGGGAGACATAATCCCCCCTCCTATAAAATTCTTTCAAAATGAGTTCGTAAAAAGAAAGAAAACTATTATTGATTAACTGGGGCTGCTTCATTTTTAGCAGATTTAGCCACTCTTTTTTCCTTAAGTTTTGCAGATTTACCTTTTCTATCTCTCAAGAAATAAAGCTTCGCTCTCCTTGCTTTACCTTTTCTGACAGTTTCAATCTTGGCAATTCTTGTGGAATAAAGAGGAAATACCCTTTCAACTCCAACCTCAAAGGATATCTTGCGAACTGTGAAGGTTTTGCTTATTCCCTTGTTGTCAATTGCAATAACAATTCCTTCATAGACCTGGATCCTTTCTTTGTTACCTTCAATAATTTTGTAGTGAACACGGACTGTATCTCCGATCTCAAAATCGATGCTCCTGTCCACTGGTTTGATTTCCTTTTCGATTACCTGCATTATATCCATTTCGGTTACTCCCTTAATAATAATCTTTCCAGATATTTTTTATACAAATCAGGCCTCTTGAGCCTTGTCTTTTCAATTCTCTTTTCGTGGCGCCAGTTTTTTATCTTATCGTGATCCCCAGATAGTAAAACTTCTGGAACTTTATGACCTCTAAATTCTGCAGGTCTTGTCCACTGAGGATACTCAAGCAAATCAGATTCAAAACTTTCTTCTATCAGGGACTCTTCATTTGACATAAATCCCGGTATATACCTTGCCACAGAGTCAAGTAAAATTAAAGCAGCAAACTCTCCCCCTGATAGAACATAATCTCCGATGGAGATCTCCTCGTCAACAAAAGAATCAATCACCCTCTGATCGATCCCCTCGTAATTGCCACATAAAATAGAAATCTCCTTTTCCTTGCTCAATCTTTTTACAACACCCTGATTGAGCAGACTCCCAGAGGGAGACATGTAAATAACCTTTGAATCACCTGTTTCATTTGCCTCAAAAGCAGCAAAAAGAGGCTCAGGCATAATAACCATGCCACTACCTCCACCATAGGGATAATCATCACATCTCCTGTGTTTATTTAAGGAATAGCTCCTTATATCAACAACAGAGACATCAATCAAACCGCCTGTTATTGCTTTGCCCAGCAAGCCACATTTCAAAGGCGACTCAAAGAATTCAGGAAACAGGCTATATATTCTAAATATCAAGCAATCCCTCAACAGGATTAACAATAATTACTCTCTCTGAAATCTTTGCTGTATCCACCATTGATTCCACAAAGGGAACCATATATCGCTTACCCTTTGAGTCTTCAATTACCAGAATATCCCCAGCCCCTGCATCAAAGACATCAACGACCTTTCCGAAGGACTCATTTCTGTAAAAAACAGAACAGCCTATAATATCATAATAAAAAAAAGCATCTTCCTCAAGATTTTCCCTGAAGCTCTCTGCACAGGAGCCATCAATGAATATCTCAGTTCCCTTGAGGCTGTCAGCATCTGTTCTATTCGTTACCTCTGAAAGCCACAGGAGAGAAATCCTATCAGGCCTTTGCCTGAAATCAGAAATAGTATATTTTTTATAAATCTCTCCGATCTTCAGATAAACAATATTACCTGCTTTAAAACGGTCTATAATGGCAGAGGTAATAAAAATTTTAACTCCGCCATTTAGTCCATGGGACCCGGTAATTTTTGCAATTCTTATATACTCACTTTCCGGAATCAATCAAGTATTTCCAACACTACTCTCTTTCCGGTTTTTGTTGCAGAGGCATTTATGATAGTCCTTATAGCCCTTGCTATTCTTCCATGCTTTCCAATGACCTTACCAATGTCTTCCTTTGTCACCTTCAACTCAAGTATGGTGGATTTTTCACCTTCAATCTCACGTATTTCCACCTGATCAGGATGATCAACCAGAGACTTTACCATGTATGCTACGAGTTCGCTATAATTCATTACAGCCCCCTGAAATAATTATTTAGCACTTGAATACTTCTGCCAGATCCCTTCCTTTTTAAGTAAGGCCTTTACAGTGTCTGTAGGCTGAGCGCCCTGCTTAAGCCACTTAAGGACCTTCTCTTCATCAACCTCAAATTGCTTTCCCTTAACGATAGGCTGGTATCTACCTACAAATTCCACCACATCTCCATCTCGTTTGGTTCTGCTGTCCATAACCACCACTCTATAGAATGGTCTTTTCTTAGTTCCAAATCTCTGTAATCGTATCTTTACCGACACTTAACCCACCTCCATATACTTAGGGAGTAAATTATTTTTACCACTTATTTTTTTGTCAAGATTAATTCCCAACAGCCGCTTTTTTTAAAGCAGCAACGTTTGAATTCACATCTCCCCCTGCAAAGGCAGAGTTTCCTGCTACAACTATATCCGCCCCTGCAGCTACAACTCTTTTAATATTTGACAGATTTATACCTCCGTCAACCTGAATATGAATTTTTCCTGCAAAATCCCTATCTATGGCTTTTTTAAGCTTTTCTATCCTTGAAATAGAGTGTTCCATAAAAGATTGGCCATAAAATCCTGGATCAACTGACATAACAAGCACAAGATCACAAAAATCAAGCAAATCAAAAACTGATTCCACAGGAGTTGCTGGATTTATGGAAAGCCCTGCCTTTATACCAGCATTCCTTATTGAGGTCAAAAGCCTTGCAGGAAACCTACTGGCCTCATAGTGAAAGACCAGGCACCATGGATTTAAAGCTATATAAGAGTCAATTGAAAGCTCTGGACGTTCTATCATCAGGTGGATATCCAGAGGTATTGAAGTATGACCTGCAAGATTTTTTATAAAGCCATGACCAAAGGTCAGATTTGGCACGAAATTTCCATCCATTACATCCATGTGCAACAAATCAACAATAGTGCTATCAAATTTCTGAACATCACAACCAATGGTTGTAAGATCCCCTGCTATTATTGATGGCGAAATTTTTATCTCAGAAGTCATTGGCCTTACTGCTCATTACACGAATATTTTTCTTGTTCCTGTTTATATAAATCCTTGCATTACCAACTCTGTAAAAGACAAGGCTTATACGCTGGCCTGGTCCTGCCTCTGCAGAAAATCTCACCCTCCTGGATTTATTATCGTCAATCACTACCTCATAGAATCCCTTTTCTTCATCCGATGGAATTGTATAGTCTATATATTCATAGGCTGCATAGGGATGCTCTGTCAGATTGTAATAATTCACCTTGAGAGTTACAATGTCCCCTTCTTTTATAGGAGTATCAGGTGCAATGCTTTGAGATTCAATTATACCGCTTTTATTTATGTCATCTGTTTTGAGCACTTCCTGCATAACAGTAAGCTTCTTTGCCATGAGCAGATCAAAACACAGCTCCAGCGATTGCCCTTGCACATTGGGCATCTTGTTATCCGCTTCAATATTCCCACTTGAAACAAGAATGTTCACTTTCCCCTCAGGTCCAACCTTGTTACCTGCTGGAGGATATTGATCCATAACTATATTGGCTGCTGTTTTATCTGAAGGGATATAGGATATGACTCCTGTCCCAAGTGATACTGTTTTATCCTGATAGTGCAAATTGCGCAGTTTATTTACAGCAATAGGTAAAGGTGAACCAACTAAATTTGGCACATCTATATAGAACTTACTTCTTGTAACAGTAAGAGTAAGTTTGCTCCCCTCTGAGCTAACTGTTCCACTTTCAGGATATTGCTTTAGAATAATCCCATCTTCAAGATCATATACATCTACAAATTTTAGCTCTGTCCTGAAGCCCTTTCTGGAAAGACCATTGCTCACATCAACAAATCTCTTACCCACAAGCTCTGGCACTTTTACCTCTGGTGCTGATTTAGTTAAAAAAATAAGAATCATTGTTGAAAAAAACAGATATATAGAAAAGCCAAGAAAGAATATAAGCAAAAGCCTCTTAATGGGCTTAAAATAGGTAAACTCTACCTCTTTATTTTGTTGATTATCCTTTGTTTCAAGATCAGCCATCTCTATCTCTTTCCTTAACCTTAAAATTTTCACATTAAATACAATAAAAATAAACCCCTGCAATTCTCTGTAGACTCATTTTTGCAAAGTATTTGTCAATATTAATTTAATCAGCGCCTAACTCAATAACTTTTTACACAAAGTTCTAAAAATGACAGGATTTTTATTGACTCTTAAAATAAGATATGTATACTAATGTGACATAAAAAGAGGGGTGATTTATGAAAAAAACTATAATGGTCATTGGTGGAGGTCTTTTACAGACTCCTGTTATTGCAACAGCAAAAAAAATGGGGTATCAGGTAATAGTAACAGATTACAATCCTGATGCTATTGGCATGAAGCAGGCAGATATACCAATCGTTATGAGCACAAGGGACATTCAGGGTTCTGTGCGAGTGGCAAAGCAGCAGAATGAAATCACTCCCATAAGTGCAGTCCTTACAGTAGGAACAGATGCCTCAATGACTGTTGCTGCTGTTGCAAATGCTCTTAATCTCCCTGGAATTAAATTTGAAGATGCAGAGGCTGCAACAAATAAAATCAAGATGAGAATGAGGTTCAAGGAACACAATGTGCCATCTCCTGCATTCCTGCCTGTATGGTCTCTTTCTGATGCAAAAAAAGCAGCAAAGATCCTTGGTTTCCCACTGGTTATAAAACCCTCTGACAATATGGGTGCCAGAGGTGTAATGAAAATAGAAAATGCAAACCAGATATCTGATGCCTTTAAATTTGCAAAAAGCGCATCTCCCAGTGGCGAGCTTATAATTGAGCAATTTATGGAGGGGCCTGAGCTTTCCATTGATGCTATCATTTACAATGGAGAAATAACAATTACAGGAGTCGCTGACAGAATAATAGAATTCCCTCCATATTTTATAGAAACAGGACACACTATGCCTTCATCGCTTCCACCGGATGTGATAAATGCTGCATGCGATGTTATGAAACAGGGAATAAAGGCTCTTGGTATAGATATAGGTGCGGCAAAGGGTGATATTAAGATAACAAAAGATGGGCCAATGATTGGTGAGCTTGCAGCAAGGCTTTCTGGGGGATTTATGTCTGCATATACATATCCTCTCTCAACTGGAGTAGATCTGATGAAGGCTGCCATTGAGGTTGCCCTTGGTCAGGAGCCTGGAAACCTTGAACCTGTATTTAACAGAGTTGCCATTGAAAGATCAATAATCTGTAAGCCTGGTATTGTGAAAAAGATCTCAGGACTTGAGGAGGCTTTAAAAATCCCTGGAATTGAAGCAATATTCCTCAATATCAAGGAAGGAGATATGCTTTCAACTCCAAAGTCAAACGTGGAAAAACATGGACACATAATAGCCTCAGGAAAAACTCTACAGGAGGCTGAATATGCTGTCACTCAATGTCTATCAGTTCTCAAAATTGAAACTACCACTGATCTTGAAATTACACTCAAGGCAATACAATCTGCAGCAAGAGAAAAATTTAAAAAGATCTGCTATGTATGCAAAACCTGCGATGGCAAGGACTGCCCCTCTGGAGTTCCTGGTATGGGAGGCATTGGCACAGGTGAATCCTTCAGGCGCAATTCAGAGGCTATAAAAAAATATAAGGTAATCACAAGGGTCATACATGATGTTCACGAGCCAGATACATCAACAGAGATCTTTGGTAAAAAAATATCCATTCCTGTAATGGCCGCGCCAATCACAGGTTCTGTTACAAATATGGGTGGGGCAATAGAAGAGCTTGACTACAACATTGCAGTTGTAAAGGGATGCAAACAAAGCGGAACAATCGCCTTTGTTGGAGACGGTGCAACTCCAGATAAATACAAAATAGGACTCCAGGCCATTGAAGAAGAAAAGGGCTGGGGTATTCCAATATTTAAACCAAGAAAAGACAACAAAGAAATCATAATGAGAATAAAAGCTGCAGAAAAATCCGGGGCTATTGCCTGCGGGATTGACATAGATGCAGTTGTCTTTAAAACAATGGCTATGAAGGGTCAGGAGGTAGGCCCCAAAAGCCTTGAGGAACTTAAGGAGATCAAAGCCTCTACAAAACTCCCCTTTATATTAAAGGGAATAATGAGCCCTAAGGATGCAGAGCTTGCATGCAAGGCAGGGGTTGATGCTATAATTGTATCAAATCACGGAGGACGGGTTCTCGATCAGATGCCTGGTTCCATGGATGTTCTTCCGGATATTGTAAGCGTAGCAAAAGATTCCACTATTATTATGATAGATGGCGGTTTCCGTGATGGAACAGACATAATTAAAGCTCTTGCCTTAGGTGCTCAATATGTATTAATAGGCAGACCTGTGGCTATTGCTGCTGTTGGCATGGGAATTGATGGAACAGCATACTACATGAACCATATTAAAGAAGAAGTTAAAAAGGTTATGAAGCTCACAGGATGCGCCACTATCAAGGATATAAACTCAGACATAATAATGAAGGTATAAATTAAAAAGCCGTCTTACTGTAAAGTGAGACGGCAAAAGGATTTTACCGAATTATAGCTTAAAATTTGTTCTTAAACAGCTATTCTATTGCTTTTACGCCAGATATTAAGCTCCTCTGCAGACTTTATTAAATCATTGCGAAAATCAGGATGGGCAATATCTATTAATGCCTCTGCTCTTTCCCATGTTGATTTACCCTTCATTTGTGCAACTCCAAACTCTGTTACAATGTAGTGAACCACTGAACGAGGGCATGTAACAATTGTTCCTGGGCTTAATGTAGGAACAATCCTTGACTGAAGGTTGCCAAGTTTATCTGTATAAGTGGAACTCAAGCATATAAGCCCTTTTCCACCTTTAGATTGAAATGCCCCAAGTATAAAATCAAGCTGACCTCCTGTGCCTGTAATATGCCTTGACCCGCTTGATTCTGAAGAGACCTGAGAATAAAGATCTACCTCAATGGCATTGTTTATTGCAACAACCTTTGGATTTAGACTTATAATTCTTGGATCATTTGTATAGCTTACTGGATAGGATGCACAAACAGGATTATTATCAAGAAAATCATATAATTTTTTTGTTCCAAGGGCAAAGGTGTATGTCATCTTACATTTATCAATAAACTTAAGCTTACCTGAGATCTTGCCAGCCTCATACATGTCAACATAGGAGTCAGCAAGCATTTCTGTATGAACTCCCAGATCCTTTAAATCGCTCTCGGCAATCATGGCTCCGATTATATTTGGCAAACCTCCAATACCAAGCTGAAGTGTCGCCCCATCCTCAAGGAGTGTCATTACATGTTCAGCAATCCTTCTGTCTGTTTCAGATGGCGTAGCAGGTTGCAATTCCACCAGAGGGGTATTTGGTCCCTCAACAATCATATCTACCTCAGAGATATGAATTGACTCAGAGGATCCTCCAAGACATTTAGGAACAGTATTATTTACCTCTACAATCACCCTTGCTGCCTTTTTACAGTAGGCATAGGACATTGAGTTTGAAGTAGAAAAATTAAAAAACCCCTTCTCGTCCATAGGAGCCACCTGAATAAAAACAAAGTCCACATTGCTGTATTTTGCAACAACACGGGGGCCCTGATGATAGGTAAAAGGGATATAGCTTGCAAGTCCCTGATCAAAAAATTTTCTGGCAACACCAGAAAAATGCCAATCATCCCATATAAAGGATTGCCTTAAGGGATCTGCCTCAACACATTTAATGGGTTTAGTCCTTGTTGTGGTAACAAGCACAACGTCATGAAGCTCATCCTTTCTCTTTGAGAGAGCTATATCCAGTGCCTCAACATTTTGGGCGAACTCGCCCATAAAAATAACATCACCGCTTTTAACTAAGGAAACTGCCTCCTCCGCTGTAGTGAGCTTTTTGCGGTATTCACTCAACCATTTGCCTGACATTTTTGCCTCCAGCTTCTGGCGTGGCAGATCCACACCAGAAAGTATATATATTTATTTTTTAATCTGCAAATTCAGACAAAACAGAAGTTGCTATTACCAGCCTTTGTATCTCAGAGGTTCCTTCATAGATCTCTGTAATTCTGGCGTCCCTGTAAAGCCTTTCTGCTATGTAATCCTTAACATAGCCATAGCCCCCATGAATCTGAATACACTTATGAGTACATCTGTGTGCGCATTCAGAGGCATAAAGCTTAGCCATTGCTGAATATTTGCTTACAGGTCTTCTGTTTGCACCATTTTTATCAAGGAGAGCTGCTGCCTGATAAACAAGCAATCTTGCAGCCTCAATCTCTGTTGCCATATCTGCAATCATCCACTGAATTGCCTGTAACCTGCCAATTGGTGCTCCAAACTGCTCCCTCATATTTGCATATTTTGCAGCCTCTTCCAGAGCAGCCTGAGCAATACCTAAGGCCTGGGCTGCAATACCAACCCTTCCACCATCAAGGGTATGCATTGCAATCTTAAAACCTTCACCAGGAGCACCTAACATCCTGTCTTCAGGAATATCACAGTCTTCATAAATCATTTCTGTTGTTGAAGATGCACATATACCGAGTTTATCCTCAACCTTGCCAACACTAAAGCCAGGGTCGCCTTTTTCAATAATAAAAAATGAGGTATTCTTATTTTTTGGTGCATTTTTATCTGTCACAGCCAAAGTCACATGGACATCAGCATAAGCTCCATTTGTGATAAAATTTTTGCTGCCATTTATAATGTAGCCCTTTCCACCTTTTGTGGCAGTAGTTTTTGTCCCAGCAGAATCAGATCCTGCAGAAGGCTCTGTTAGACCAAAGGCACCAATATGCTGGCCAGTGCACAACTTGGGCAGATATTTCTCTTTTTGAGCCTCTGTCCCAAAATAATAAATAGGAGACAGACATAGAGAATTGTGCGCAGAGACAATAACGCCTGAAGATGCACATACTCTTGAAATTTCCTCGACAGCAATTGCATAGGATACATAATCCATACCTGCACCATTATATTTTTCTGGATACACAACACCCATTATACCGAGTTCACCCAGCTTTCTTGTTGTTTCCAGAGGGAATCTGTGAGTCCTGTCTATCTCTATGGCCTGTTCTCTCAGTTCCTTTTCTGCAAACTCACGGCACATATTCCTTACCATAAGTTGTTCTTCTGTTAATTCAAACATCCCATTCCTCCTTGCCCCCCGATATGGAGTTCTTTTAATTTTGAATATTATTTACTCTGAAAACTTCTAAATTTCAATAGTCTTAAAATTTACAAGGCTGTGGTTAAATTAATTATTTTATTGTAATGAAATTACGCTTTTAGCCACAAGATTGAGGTTTTTTATACCCTTGCCAAATATCACAAAATATGTAAATTTCCTTCAGAAAAATCTTAAAAAACCAGGAGGTTAAGGCTTTGAATAAATTTAAAATTATAAATTAGCAAATCAGGAAACATAAAATATATATACCAGCCGCAAATCTTTACAATATTAAATTATCTGGAGGAAAAAGTGAATACAATAAGTTCTGGCGATAAGGTAACCAGTTCAATATGCTTTAAGCTCTCAGAAGAGCAAGAAATGATAAGACAGATGACTGCAGAATTTGCAGATAACGAGATAAAACCCTTTGTGGCAGAATGGGACAGAGAAGACCACGTGCCTATGGAAGTGCTTAATAAAATGTATGACCTTGGACTTACAAATATTGGAGTCCCAGCTGAATACGGCGGCCTTGGCCTTGATAATCTCACAAGATATACAGTTGCAGATGAGCTTGCGCAGAGAGATGCAGGCATTGCCACAACAATTGTTGCCTCATCCCTTCTTGCAACAGATCCAATCATGGTTGCAGCAAATCACGAGCAAAAAAAATGGTGGTTTGGGAGAATGATGGAGGGAGCGATGTGTGCCTTCTGTCTTACAGAGCCAGAGGCAGGTTCTGATGCACTTGGTCTTTCTACAAGATGTATAAAAGATGGCAATGACTGGATAATCTCAGGGACAAAGCAGTTTATAACAAACGGTGGATTTGCAAAACAATTTACAGTATTTGCAACAATGGACAAAAGCCTTGGCAATAAGGGGATATGTGCCTTCATGGTGGACAGAGATTTTCCCGGGGTAAAAATTGGCAAAAAAGAGGATAAACTTGGCATAAGGACCTCAAGCACCACGGAGGTTATATTTGATGATGTGCGAGTTCCTGGATGGATGTGCCTTGGCGGAGAGGGTCAGGGAACTCCTATTTTAATGGAAACTCTGGATTACTCCAGAACAGCCATTGCTGCAATGGCAACAGGTATATCCACAGGCGCATTAAATGCTGCCATAGAATACGCAAATGAGCGAAGACAATTTGGTAAACCCATATCAAGTTTTCAGGCTATCCAATTTATGCTTGCAGATATGGCTGCAACAACAGAGGCATCCCGTCTTATGTATCAAAAAGCTGCATGGCTGCAGGATAATAACCTCCCCTTTAAGTTAGCCTCTAACATGGCAAAGATGTATGCTGCAGATGCTGCAATGAAAAACGCAATTGATGCAGTGCAGATCTTTGGCGGATACGGATATGTAAAGGAATACCCTGTGGAAAAATTCATGAGGGATGCAAAGATCATGCAGATATTTGAAGGAACTGTTCAGGTTCAAAGAATGGTTATAGGAAAATATTTAACAAAAGATGGAAAATTTAATTATGTTTATTAGATTATATATAAAAACCTTCTGAGTATCTCTGTTGATTTTGGCTGCCCAATGGGCAGCCTTTTTTATTCATCTTCCTTTTCAATTTTTCTTACCCAGGATACAGCCATTGCCATAAGCTCATTGGAGGAGGAGATATTTAGCTTTTCTTTTATTCTCTCTCTGTATGTGCCGACAGTGTTTACATTTATATTTAAAAATTTAGCTATATCATTTCTCTTAAAGCCCTTCCCCATGAGCCTGAAGATCTCCAGCTCTCTATCTGTGAGCAGATCCTCAGGATTAGAGATATATACATCTCCATTTTTATCACCCCTGTTAATCAAAGAAGTTAAAATCCTCTCATTAACAGCCTCACTAACATAAATCTTTCCTGCCATTATCTGGCGCAGTGCCATTGTCACCTTTTCGGACATCTCCTGCTTCATAATGTATCCCCTTGCTCCAGCCTTAAGAGAGCGCTCTGCAAAAATCTTTTCATCGTGCATAGAAAGCACAAGGACCGGTATATTTATATTGCTTTCTGTGAGAAATTTTACAAGCTCAAGGCCGCTTGCATCCTTTAATGTAATATCAGCAATTATAACATCAGGCATAAGTTGCTTTATCTTTTTTGCTGCGCTAAAAGCATCCTCAGCCTCACCACAGACCTCCATATCCTTTTCCTCGTTTATAAGCTGAATAAGCCCTTTACGAAAAATAGGGTGATCATCAACTATAAAGACCTTCGATTTTTTTGAGTTCATCGCTTCTCCAGTCCCATTCATTTTTTCTGTTATTTATCCTTGGGAACTTAAGCAATATATAAGTTCCCATCCCCGGCTTGCTTTTAATCTCCAGAGAGCCCCCTATGGCTCTTGCTCTATATCTCATTATGCTAAGGCCCATACCCTCTGAGTCATTGGCAGAAGGCTCAAAGCCACAGCCATTATCTTCAACAGAGAGATATATATTATCGTCATTGGAAAAATATGTAATAGAAATCTCCTCAGCATTACTGTGCCTGATTGCATTGTTAACAGCTTCCTGAACAATATAATACATGTTTATGGCGATCTGACTGTTATATATCTTTTCTGACCTATTTAAATTAATAAAGATACAATGAATACCAAAAATTTTTTCTGTCTGATTTGCCAGATCCTCAATTGCAGAGCTGAGACCATTTTCCTCAAGCCTTACAGGACAAAGCCCCCTTGCCATTGATCTTGCTTTTTCATGAGCTTCTTTTACATAATCGTGAATATCCTGCACCAGAGGAACTTCGCTGCTGCCCTGATTTTTTAGCCTATTCTCAAGAAGTGTTACCATGGCCTCAACCCCCACAAGATGCTGCCCCAGATCATCGTGAAGATATTGCCCAATCCTGTATCTCTCCCTACCTGTAGCCTGCAAAACCTCTTTTTCAAGATTAATCTCATCTGTAACATCATATCCAACCCAGACTATGCACTTTTTACCCTGCAACTCAATAATCTCAGCAGAAAGAGAAAAGGTTCTTATACCTTTTATGCGAGAATAAATTCTTGTCTCATAATTTCTAAGCTTTCCAGTCTTTGTGAGTTCCTGGACAAACTTTTTGCGATCATCCTCATCAATAAAAAAATTTATATCCATTGTAGTCTTGCCTATAAGCTCATCCTTTGAGTATCCCACAAAGTTAACATAGCTTTCATTGACATCAATATATCTCCCCTCTTCCAGAGTTGTAATTGAGCTTGGAGCAGGATTTGCATAAAAGGCCTTGGAATACTTTTCATCAGAAATTCTCAGCCTCTCCTCATTCATCTTAAGGAGAGTTATGTCAGAAAAAATAAACATGCACCCTATAACCTTACGGTTGTAATCCATAAAAAGCCTTGGTGCTGCCATTACGTGATAGGCTCTGCCATCACCTTTTTTTGAACTATTAAATTCGAGGTAGGGAGGAATTTTATCCGGATTGTTATTCATGAAATTAAGCCATCTATCAACAAGCTCCTCATCAAAAAATTCTTTTATATGATGTTCCAGTATGTCACTCTTTTTTACACCCACAAGATTGCATATCTCCTGAGAGGCAAATTTAATAAAGCCAAAGTTGTCATGGAAAGCCATTGATCCCTTGAGATTATCAACAATTGCTCCTACAAACAACCCCCCATCTGTTACAAGCTGCTGTGGAGTTAGCTGATGTGTTATGTCGTAGAGAGTAACGCTATAGAGTTTCTTATCCCTATGATATGCTATGGTGGCAGAGAGTATTTTGCGAGGAATTTTATTTTTTAAGGAACACCAGAATTTCCCGGAAGCTACAGAGCCATTTTTTAATGGAGAAAATTTTTGCTCCACAGGAGTTGCAGGATAGCCATTTGTAACTAAATCATCCCATGACATAGCTAAAAGCCTATCCCTTGCAAGACCTGTAAGCTTTACAAGTTCATCATTAAACCATATAATTTTCAGATCCTCATCCAGAATAAGGCAGGCAAAATCAGCCTGCTCAGCAAATAGCTTTAAATCAGGAAAGGGATCCCTCATCTTTTCCCCTCCATGTGAGATCTAAAAATAAGATCGTTTAAAGAAAGGTTAAGCCTTATGGCTATAATCCTTGTGATTATTATAAAAAGCATGGAAAAGATGTAGCTTAGATTATTATTTATCCCCAAAAAACTCATGATAAAAAAAACCGCACCGCCCATTATGCACAAAGTTGCATATAATTCTCTGTGAAGGATCACAGGAATCTCATTGCAAACCACATCTCTAACAAGGCCACCAAAAACAGCAGTTATTGTTCCCATCATTATACAGATAAGTGGATGAACATCAAATTTTAAAGCAGTTTTTATCCCTATGATAGTAAAAACTCCTATGCCTATAGCGTCGAAGAAAAGTAAAATATCTTCTTTTTTTGAAATGTATCTGTAGAAAAACTGAGTTAAAAGAGAGGATGATATTATGACGCTGAGATATAAAATATTATCTATCCAGAAAATCGGGTAGTTTCGCAGGAGAATATCCCTTATTGTCCCACCACCTATGGATGTGAAAATTGCAACTACAATTATACCAAAGGGATCAAGGTTCTTTTTGTATGCCATCAACGATGCTGCAACAGCAAAGGAGATTGTGCCAAAAATATCCAGATAAAAAATAAGAGTATCCATAAAAAATCCTTGATAAGGGAATAACACAATGATATTTATCTACTAAAAAGAATCAAGCAAATAGAATTTTCTCTGCATTTTTTCAGTAATTATTCCCAAATATAATTTTTGTGTAAAATCTTAAAAATTAAATTTAATAAAAATAATCCAATATTTTTTCACCAGTTGCTTTCTCATTACTTATAAAAACTTTCTAAAGGGGGCAAAATGTACAGTTCAATTGCACTAAAAAAATCCCTATCACAAAAAAGGATTTATAAACTTCAAGAGGAATTACAATATGCAATAGATAACACTGACAGAGCAACAATCATGGAATGGGCCAAAAAAACTCTGAAATTATTTTTATCTTCCTTTACCAGAAGGATTAATGGAACTGCAAAGGGAATTATAGGTTTAGCTACAATACTAAAAAAAGAGACTAAAAATCTGTTGAAATCTGCCCAGAACAAACAAATCATAGATTATATAAAAACAAAATCTTATGACACATTTAATACCTTAAAGGATAAACAAGAAAACACTGCGAAAGTGATTAAAGAAAAATTCCTGGAAAATCCATCCTCTGCAATTATGGAACTCTTTGTTGCAATTCTTGGATTTTATCTTGGCTCCGGTGGAATCGATGGAGACGGCGGGATCCCAGAGTTAGATCTTATGGAAGGTCATCAGGCCATGATGGGTGCTAATGCCTTTGCTGAAACCATTGATGTTACTAAGAAGAAAAAAAAAGACAGTTCAAAATCCGATGGCAAGGAGATACATTCCAATTTAAAAAATAAATTAAAAGAATTCTTCACATGGAAAAGAAAAAAGCAGTAGAAGCATTATTATCAGGCAGCACTTGATTCCCTTGACAAATTGAAAAAGAAGTGGAGGGATAAATATCCAGTTGCAATATCTAAAGTGACAGGGAATTTTGAACTCTACTTTTTTTGACAAGTTCCTCAAGTGTTGTGGAACTTAAAAAATCAATAATCAAAAAGCTCATCTCATCCCAGACAGTCCTTGCTGTGCAT
>MWCI01000056.1 GCA_002069965.1 Spirochaetes bacterium ADurb.Bin218
AGTAATTTTTTTATATAAATGCAATTTTCCTGTATTCACACACTGGAATAGATCATGCGCCGCTTTCATATAACGTTCCCGGCGTATGCGACGTTTTCACCGTAGTGTAGCGAAGGTGAAAATGTGCCGGAGCGCCCGTCTTCATATCTTGGGCGCGGAGGCCGAGGAGTGCAGCGACGAAGCGCATGACGCCGCGTTGTACGCAGTGGCAACAATAGAAAAAGTTATCTCTGCTTTGAGCCAGGACGGCGAAAAGCAGGAGAAAGTATATAATAACTACTTTAATAATTCCTTGTTATAAAAACTGAAAGATCATGTAATTGTGATATATCAGTTTCTGAATACCCTTTGTAAAGAGCTACAAAAGAATTTTTTGGAAAATCTATATAAAATAATATTATAGTATGACCTTCTGCAATAAGATTATTAAATTCGGTTTTACTTTCAATCCATTTTGTTTTTATTAAATCAAACGAATCACTAAAATCTAATGATTCAATCGTATGATTTTTTGAATCATTAGAAAATAATACTTTAAATTTACCGTTATTTTTTGATGTATTTTGTGAATTAATTTTGTTGATGATTTCATCGATTAATACATCATAATTCCTTATATTACTCACTGATGTTTCTCCAATTTATATTATTATTCAAAATGAAATATCGTACTTAGTTTATTTTCTAACCGTGTATACAGATTGCTATCTTCCCACTTCTCATATACAGCATATGCTGCCCCTAATCCAAAAATAATAATTATGGCGGATATTACTCCGCCAATAATTATTCCAAGTGTTATACATGCTGCCATTATTAAAAATGATGGTAACCATAATAACAGTATTTTTAATAATACACCAAAGAAAAACCATAAAAAAATCAGTGCAATAATTCCGGCAATTATTGCAATCACCCAAAGTGTTTCATTCATAAATTATCCTTCAGAGATTAAGTAATTCCTTTTTCTTTGCTTGAAACTCTTCTTCTGTAATAATACCTTTATTTTTTAAGTCAGCAAATTTTTCTAATTGTGCCGCAGGGTCGATTGCTGCTGAAGAACCACCCGTAGAGCCGCCTTTTTTAATGGCATCAATAGCTTTATTTACAGCTTCTACAAAAGGTTTTACTGTTTTTTTCATAATTTGACTAATTTCCATCTTACTTGAACCGTCCCAGATGGCAATTTCTCCAAACATCATGCCTGTTTTCTGTTGAATTGAATTAATTTTTTCTAAGGGGGTTTCAAGTTGCTTCAAGCCATAAATCATTCCTTTATCAAGAAAGATAACACGTTTATTGGTGCAGGTGATTAACCACGTATTGCCATTTAAAAACCCGGATGTTAAATATAATATTTTTTCATCATTTGCTAAAATTTCGGGGAGATGGTTTATTTCTTTCTTTGTCCCGAAAGTATCAACGTCCTTTCCTAAATCTTTAACCATTTTTTTTACTTCTTCTAAAGTCGGCATGTTAGACCTCCAAGTTTTTTATAACAGTAATCAAAAGATTACTTGTTTTACAAGCAAAAATCATTTTTTACTATGCCGGGCACGGACGCCCGGCCAAAGTTTTGTTGCCATTGCGTACAACTTATACATATACGCAATGCGTATATCCTCCCATTCTGGTGTTATATACGTACTATTGCATATATACCTCCAAATTTGGAGTATATACGAAGTATTTCGTATATACCTACCTTTGCATGAACTCATGTATTTTCCTCCAGTATAGTGTCCAGTGGGTTTTTTATATTTGTGAGACTCGTCTTACTTACATGGGTGTAAATCTCCGTAGTCTTACTGCTTTTATGTCCGAGTATTTCCTGTATATACCTCAAATCCACACCACTTTCAAGCAGATGGGTTGCAAAACTGTGTCTTAAAGTATGAACGGTAACATTTTTGTCTATCCCTGCTTTCCTGCATGCCTGTTTGAAAATTACCTGAACAGTTCTTACTGTTATATTCCGTCCCGGCTTCGCTCCCTCAAAAAGCCATTCTCTTGGCTTGCACTGCTCATAATACTTTCTTAAAATTTTCAAAGCAGCTTGAGAGAGAACTGTATATCTGTCCTTCCGGCCTTTGCTGCCTTTAATATGAATTAGTCCTCTCTCTGAATCAATATCCTCAGGCTTTAGTTTTACCCCCTCTCCAACTCTTAAACCTGCTGAATATATGAGCATTAATATTGCCTTGTGTTTAATGTTGGAAGGTGCATTTAAAATTTTATGAACCTCTTCTCTACTCAAAACTACAGGCAATTTTTTATCCCTCTTCGGGCGCTTGACTTCATAGATAAACTTTTTCCTTAAAACCTCGCCATAGTAAAATTTCAAAGCGTTTATAACAATATTCAAAGTGGAAGTAGCCACTTTCTTTTGCTCTACTAAATAATAAAGATATTTTTTAATGTCCTCATTTTTTATTTCATCAGGTTTCCTATCTATAAATAACAGAAAATCCATGTTGTGTTTAATATAGGCTCTAATTGTTCTTCTGGAATATTTCCTTATTAAAAGTTCACTCTGTAAAGCCATGAGATAAAAGTAAGGTTCAATAACAATATTTTCACCAAAAAGAGTCTGTAATTTTGATATTAAGTCTCCATCATAGGGCACTTCCCAGCATTTCTCTTCTGGATTCCATCTTCTTCCTGAAATTGTCTTTACCTTATTTATCAATTCCTGATTATAAGGAACACGAATTTTCACCTTGTTATCCTTTCCAAATTCTATTTTCACGGAGTTAATTTTACCTCCCCTTGCCATTTTATCTGCCTATGCGTTGCATGCAGACGGTAAAGACTATATTTTCCCATTTTTAAACCTGCTGCAAAAGCTGGTATTATATGAACGTCTTTTGGGTAATTATTTTCCCAAAACCTTCCATCACAGGTTCAACTCTTTTTTAACCTGCCAAAGTTTATCATCATTTTGCACAACTATTTAGCAGAAGAAATCAAAAAAGTCAATTCCATTTTCAAAAATTTATTTCCTTTTCGGAGCGGGCGTGGGTAAGTCTCATCGCCGATCCAGAATAGGAAAAAGAGAGAGTTTTGCTCTCCTTGCCTTCTTATTGTTACAGGAAATCAGCATGATACTTATACATTCCGTTGGTACAAAGGATACCTGCGTGTCTCGCTTCAGGCAAATAGAACCAAACGCCATGCTAAATTAAGTTGGTACGTCCTCCGAAAAAGTAAACAGGAGGAAAAAAATGTCAACGAAAAAAGAACGGCGGCAATTCAGTCCAGAAGAAAAGGTCGAGGCAATACGGCAGGTGCTGGCAAGGGTAAAAACAGTAAGCGAAGTATGCGATAATTTAGGAACGCATCCTAACGTATATTATCGATAGCAGAAAGAATTTTTAGATGCAGTATATGATCATTTTAAATTTCAGAAACGAGGAAGGAAAAACTCTCGCCATGCCAAAGCGATAGAGAAATATGAGGAAGAAATCCACCGACTAAACGCGGTGGTTGCTGAACTGGTAAAAGAGAATGTAGAATTAAAAAAAAAGCATGGAATCTTGTAAAGGGCGGCCATTGCGGCATCGAGCAGAGAAAAGAAATTATGGCAGATATGGAGATAACGGAGAAGCGCACGGGTTGGAGCAAAAGGAAGGTGTATTCTCTCTATGGGGTGACCAAAAGCACGGTGCATCGCTGGCAAAAGGAAATGGATAATCCGCCGGCAAAGCGCCCGGGACAGAATCCCTATGAGATTTTAGAAGAGGAAATTCAGGCGGTGATTGAGTATCGCACATCGAGCGATGAACGAAAGGTAATGAGCCACAAGAAGCTGACCTATATGATGATAGATGAAGACATTGTGTACCTTTCGGCGTCATCAGTCTATAGAATATTGAAAAATCATCGCCTTTTGGGGGGCCCTCATACAAGGAAAAAGGCGATGCGAGCAATGAGTATAGCGAAAAACCAACGCATGTGCATCATCACTGGCATGTGGATATTGCGTATGTGAAGATATGTGGCGAATTCTTTTATCTGATCGCAATTCTCGATGGCTTTTTGCGGTATCTATTGGGATGGAAGCTTTGGCTGGATATGACGAAGCAGAGTGTGACGTTGTTCGTACAAAAGGTGTGCGATGAATATCCTGATGCAAGACCGAAGATAATTCATGACAATGGTGCGCAATTTATAAGCCATGACTTTAAAAATCTGTTGCGAGAAAATGGGTGCATGGATATTCCTACACGGGTAAAGCATCCCGAGACCAACGGGAAAATTGAGCGCTTCATTGGTCTGATGCGCCAGGAAGCGCTTCGGCCGAATTCGCCGGTATCGCTTTCGTCTGCGGAAAAAGTGATTAACGGCTATGTGGAGTATTATGACAATACACGACTACATTCTGCGATAGGATATGTAAGGCCAATTGATGTATTTAGTGGGAAGCAGGAAGAAATAGTGCAGTCACGAAAAAGAAAGCTTTCGGAGGCAAAGAAAAAACGTATTGAAATTAACAGAAGTCGACGGATGAAAACCACGGAGGCGCAACCCGCTTAATTTCGAGGAGATTTTGTCCCGTTTTGCCTGAAGCGAGACAGTTTGGCACAAGGTGATATTATAAATAACATACCATTTTACTTTATTGACTCTACTGGAAAAGAAAAAAAGCGGAAGTGTATGGGTATGATGATTTCAAATACATGTGATGCAGAGAATAGAGAATATATTATATTCTGTCCATGCTTTACTGTAGATGAATTTAAAGAATTAAAAATCGATAATATTGTAAGCAATACATATTATAATTTATTTTATTTGCCTATAAAACCATCTATTGAGGACAATATTGTTGTTAACTTTAGCATTACAACATCCATTTCAAGGGAACGAATTTTAGAAAACATTGATAAAAATATTATTAACAAATGTTTTTCGCTAAATCAGTTTGGCTATTACTATTTTA
This sequence comes from Spirochaetes bacterium ADurb.Bin218, assembly GCA_002069965.1. Taxonomy (GTDB): domain Bacteria; phylum Spirochaetota; class UBA4802; order UBA4802; family UBA5550; genus UBA5550. Next base: position 4,943 of record MWCI01000056.1, read on the forward strand.
TAGCAAAATTAACAATTCATTTTATGCGTCCCGAAGATATTCAAGTACAAAGTTCACGAACACCATCCCTGACAAGATAATATTCTATTATTATATCAGTTAATAACATTAAGACCCTTCAGATAAATTTGTGTTGTTGAAATATTCTTATGGTTTAAATAATTCATAGTAGCATATATATCATGCGTTTCTTTGTTTTTTAAAAATCATAATAAATTCATAATCTATCTCTATTAATCCATTTGGAGGATATGGATAAGACCCCATAATAGTTGCTCCACCAGTTGTATTCATGGTAGTTTTTTCTGCCAGATAATAGAGCCCATGTAATCAAAGCCAATCCTCTCACATTGAGATATAACCTCAGCATGAAGAGGAATTATTTTATAGCGACCATAAATTATAGAACGAGCAAATTGATCGCCAATATTGATACATAGCCTTCTACCTGGGAGCAAGACACGATAACATTCCGTCCATACTCGATAAAGACCCCTAAGGTATTCATGCAAAGTTTGTCCATAACCAATTTGACCAGCAACACCATAATCTTTTATATTCCAATAAGGAGGTGATGTAACTACCAGACCAATAGATTCGTCAGAAACTTCTGACATATTTCTACTATCACCTATTATTATTTTAATATCCATCTAACGCCCTATTATAATTGCAATACAATATAACTTAAATACAGATTCATAGTTTTATTTTACTCCTAAATGGCGATGTCAAATCTTTTTCCTTTCACAGAGAAAATTAAACAAAATGTTTGACTTATCCATAAAAATATATAACAACAAGATATATAAAGGGGGTATCTATGAAAAAAAACAAAACTTCCAACGAAAGATGGTATATTCAGGAACTCACATGTCCTGGACTTCTTCACAGAAATGCCTTACAATTTGGCGACAGAAGATTTCAATGGTGGCGTTTAAACAAAAGAGAGACAGCCTCAAACACATACGCAGAGGTATGGCAACTTGTTAAGGAGTTATCCTCTGGACTTATCTCCTTAGGTTTTGAAAAAGGGGACAGAGGGGCAATAATATGCCACACAGCTCCGCAATGGGTCTGGGCTGACTATGCAATTTTATGTGCAGGAGGAATAACTGTTTGCCTTTATCCAACTCTTTCAGAAAAAGAGATTAAATTCATTCTTCAAGATTCAGGCTCAAAGGTAATATTTGTTCAAGATGAAGTACTGCTTCAGAAGGTTCTTAATGTAAAACATGAAACCCCTGTAGAAAAAATCATTGTGATGAATGAATCAACCTCTGATGAATCAAAGTCAGTCACAAACTTTGCCCAAATACGAAAATCCGGGATAAAACTACTTGCAGAGGATCGCCATATATTTGAAAAGAGATGGAGATCCGTTGAAATGACAGATCTCATGACTATAGTTTATACATCAGGAACAACAGGCATGCCAAAGGGTGCAATGCATACACATCAGAGCTTCAATGCTGCATGCTGCAGAGATATGAGACAGGTTCCTGTTTATGGAGACGATGAAGTGTGTATGGCTTTTCTGCCTCTGGCTCACACATACGAAAGAGAGTGCGGCCACGGCATAGCAATGATGACTGCATCAACAATTGCCTATTCTTCTCCTGTTACAATAGTTGAGGATCTGCAAATATTTAAGCCCACAATCTTTATGTCTGTCCCCAGGATATATGAGAGAATATATATGGCCATGAGAGAGCAAACATCAAAATCTCCTATAAAGAAAAAAATATTTGAAGCTGCCATAAATACAGGACTTCAGGTCGTCCATGCCAGAAGTGACGAAAAGGGATTTATAGACATGAGAGAGGGGATTGATTTTACAGAAAATCTTGGACCATGGCTTAAATTCAAATACAGATTATTTGACAGGCTTGTCTATTCAAAGGTGCGCCACCTCCTTGGAGGAAGATACCGCTTTGCCTTTTCTGCAGCCGGAAGCCTTCCAGCAGATCTGTGTAAAACCTACATGGCTATGGGTATAAGAATCTTTGAAGGCTATGGAGCAACAGAAACCTGGAACACAATAAACTTAAACTGGGACTACAAGGTTCTGCCAGGCTCTGTGGGTCCACTGTGTATTGGGGTTGAAGGCAGAATTGCAGAAGATGGTGAGTGGCAGGTTCGTGGAGAAAACATATTTCTTGGTTACTGGAATAATCCTGATGCTACAAATGAGGCATTCACAGAAGATGGATTTTATAAAACAGGAGATATAGTAGAAGAAGTTGCAGATGGATATATAAGAATTGTTGACAGAAAAAAAGGGCTAATGGTTCTTGATACAGGTAAAAATGTTCCTTCCAATAAAATCGAAAGCTTATTTTCTTTAAGCAAATGGATAGATACAGTTGTTCCTGTTGGCAGTGAAAGAAAATATGTAACAGCTCTGGTTATTCCAAACTTTGATGCCTTCATTGAACTTTTTGAAAAAGAAAAAATAGATTATGATAAATCAAAGTTAATTAAGATAACAGAGCCAGCTCCTATGTGCATTGCCGTTGGAGATGACTTTATTCAAAAAGACATTCTCCGTAAAATGATTGACGCTGATATTCAAGCTGCTAATAAAGAACTGGAAGAATATGAGACAATAAAAAAATATACAATACTCACCAAAAGGCTTACTGTTAATGATGGCGAGATGACTCCTACATTAAAAGTAAAAAGAAAGGTGGTTTTAGACAAATATGCTGACTTAATAGACAAGATGTATAATTGATGACAGAAAAGCTCAATATAATTTACGAAGACAACCATATAATAGTTGTAGAAAAACAAGCAGGGATCCTCACTCAGGGCGATTACTCAGGTGAGATTTCCCTGCTTGATCTTGTTAAGTCTTACATAAAAAAACAATATAATAAACCAGGTGAGGCTTTTGCAGGACTTGTTCATAGGCTTGATAAAAGCGTCTCAGGGGTGCTTGTCTTTGCGCGCACATCAAAGGCTGCAGCAAGATTACAAAAGGAATTCCAGAGGGGAGATATAAAAAAATTCTATATTGCAATCACAGAAACCAGAGAAAATATGCCAAACCAAAGGGGATGGATTACCCTGAGCAATCATATCCTTAGAGTTGGGGATAAAACCATTGTAGAGACCAAGGAAAGTCCTCATACAGAAAAAGCTCTGCTGCAATACAAAATAATTAAAAGCAATAAAGAATTTTCTCTCTTGCTTATAAATTTAATAACAGGGAAAAAACATCAGATAAGAGCTCAGCTTGCCAGCGCAGGATTTCCAATTGTTGGCGATAAAAAATATGGTTCCACTATTTCTGAAAAAAGTGGTATATGCCTGCACGCTATTTTTCTCTCACTTTTACATCCTACAAAAAAAGAAAGAATTAGCTTTTACTGCCCCCCACCTGGTATTTTTAAAAAATTTTTAGATATAGATAATCTCACCCCTGAAGAAGAGATAAAAAAGCATATTGAAGAAATTTTAGAAGCAAAATAATTTTATGCAAGCTTGTCTATCTTAAATCCTTTTAATGAAGAAGGCTCTGGATTTTTAAAAATCTTTTTATCCACTGCTCTTTCCTTTGTTTCATCAGGGATTGTAGCAGCCTCTTTTAAATTTTTTCTGGCAGTTTCTACCACACCCTTATAAACAAGATTGGATTTATTCACGTTTTCAATCTTCATAACCCCTCCCGTTATGAAAAATTATTCATTCTACATTCAAATTTAAAACAAAGTAGGCTGATAGTCATCTTCTTTTTTGGATTTTTTTTCTATTTTTTTGAAATTCAACAAATTTTCTTCAATTCGATCAATAAATCTGCTCTTTGGCAGCTTAAGCATTCTTGCCTTAAATTTTCTGCTTTGAGCATAGGATAAATAAACATTATCTCTTGCCCGTGTAAGACCAACATAAAAAAGCCTCTCCTCCTCTTTTATGTCACAGGAGTTTTCTCCAAAGAGTTCAAAGGGTATAATCCCATCTTCACAACCAGGAATAAAAACACTCTTAAACTCAAGCCCCTTTGCAGCATGAATTGTCATAAGAGAAACAGCCTCATAATCAGGCAAATAATCATCCTCTCCTTTATGGAAAGTGAGATACCTTGCAAAGTCATCATAATCAGAGATATTTCCAAAAAAGTAGCCTATTCTAAACCTATCAAACACCACCCCTCTTTTTTGCAGCAAATGATTTATCAAATCAACAGGGGGCATAATTTCCATGAGATCCCTTATAGACTTAGATTCCTCGTCATCTCTATCTGCTCCTATTATTATCTTTCTTATCTCTTGAATAACTGAGCTATAAGGCTCATATTCATAAAAAGGCTTTTCTCCCACAACCTTATATGCTATACCATGATTTACAAAAGCCTCAACAATAGAATCAAACATAAAGGAACCTCTGCAAAGCACTGCTATCTCGCCAAAGCTATGATGAGGCTTGCTTCCATCGGAAATACCGCTGTCAAAGGAAAAGCTGCGCACGCCTCCAACAATTCTTTCAATCTCTGAGGCAATCCAATCTGCCTCACTTCTATCAGATGAGAAGCTACTTACAGTCAAACTGGTACCCTCCTTAGCTGAAGTGAGATATTCACCCTTGCCTAAAACCTGACCTGCACTTTTAAGTATAATATGGCTACACCTAAAACTTCTCTTTAAAGTAAAGATCCTGGCAGAAGAAAAATCTTCTTTGAATCTCTTAAAAAGATCCAAACCAGCACCCCTGAATCCATAAATAGACTGATCTGGATCTCCTATAACAAAAATATCACCCTCAAGAGGGACAAGGAGAGTTATAAAATCATACTGCAATGGACTTAAATCCTGAAACTCATCTACAAGTATATGGCTAAATATAGATCTTAAAGTTGAAGCAAAATTACTATCCTCCTTTGCAAGCTCAACTATAAGAAATATCAAATCATCAATATCTATGAGATTTCTGCTTTTTAGAAATTCACTGTAATAGCTAAAATGCTGCAAATTAACCTGAGAACTTAAACCTTGCTTAAAGAGGGAAGCTTCACGAATAAAAGCCTTTATCTGAGACTTTTCCATATTAAAAGCCTTCTGTGCAAAAGCTAAGGATTCCTCTGCAGTTATAATTGTAAAATTTTCTCTCAAGCCAAAGATTTTGTAATTTTCTCTAATAATTTTATATCCAAGGGAATGTATTGTTGAAACATAAACCGTGGAGTCTTTTAACTCTGCCTGAATCCTCTCTTTAAGCTCAAGGGCTGCTCTATTGGAAAAAGTAATTGCACAAATAGCAGAGGGATTTATTCCCCCCTCAATAAGGGCTTTAATCTTTTGCACCATCAAAAAAGTTTTCCCTGTGCCAGGCCCTGCAACAACAAGAGATGTCCCACTATAATTTAGCACAGCTCCTTGCTCTGCCGAAAGTCCTGTAAAAACAAAAGAGGATTCTTCAGAGTCTGTTTTATCCTCTGAAATAATCTCTCTAAATTGACGCAAGGAAAAATCAAAACCATCTTTAGAGGCAATGACTCTATCTGTTTTATTAGCATTATCACTAAAAAGAGAAAAGTATTTAAAAGAATCGATCTCCCCTTCAGAAAATACTCTAACAGTTCCAAACTCACCATCAAATCCACCTTTAAGATGAACCTCACCACTCCTGAGTCTTCGGATCCCCTCTGCTGTAAGCTCACCAGCTTTTGACGATATATCCCTAAGATCGCAATCAAGCAGAATATGAAACTCAGAGCCCAGGAGATTTATAAGCCTGAAATACTCATTCATCACTGCTTTAGAGGAACTACTTTTTTGTTTTAAAATTTCAGCTAATAAATCTGGCATTTGAGTAATGGAATAAAAATCTTTTTTAACATAATCAGGGGCATCATCTCTATCACAAAGCTCTGCAACCCTGTAAAGCACCCCCTTTGTTACTGGCTTCCCACAGACAGGGCATATTCCTTTATGCCTGGCTGTTTCAAGAGGAGTCCATACAACAGAACAATTCCTGTGGCCATCAAGGTGATATTTCCCTTCTTCAGGGAAAAATTCTATTGTGCCAAGAAATCCTTTATCAAATTTAAGTGCACTGTAAATTTCATCATAACTTAAAGTTGTATCAAAAATATTTGCCTCTCTGCCAAGCTTTTCTGGTGAATGGGCATCGGAATTAGAAACAAGGCGAAATTTATCAAGAAAACTACATTTCCAGTTCATTGGCGGATCTGAGGAAAGACCTGTTTCAACGGCAAAAATCTCATCGACGAGATCTCCATAACAATGTGAGATAGAATCAAAACCAGATTTTGAACCTAAAACAGAAAACCATGGAGTCCATATATGGGCAGGTATAACGAAAGCCCTTTTGCCAGAGTTCAGAACAATTTCCAGCAGATCCCGCGAGTCAAGGCCAAGTATTGGTCTGCCATCGGATGTAATATTGCCAATATCTGCAAGTCTTGATTGAACCTTAAGCAAAGAGTCCATATCAGGAAAGACACAGATATTATGAACCTTCCGAACAAGGCCGTCCTTTTTATATATACTGCTAATCTCTCCTGTGAGCATAAAATAAACCTCATGGGGAATAAAATCCCCCTTGAGAGCTCTGGACTCAGGCAGTTTATATTCATCCTTAAGGACGAAAAGCCCATTATCTGCCGGGTAAAGTTTTTGAGAAAGCTCCTGTTGCCATCCAGGATGAATACAGTCCCCTGTCCCAATGACATTTATACCCTTAAGCCTTGCCCAATATTCAAGGTGTTCAGGAGTGAGTTTACTGCTTGTAGCCATAGAAAAATGAGAGTGAATATGAAAATCAGCTATAAATTTCAAAAAAGACCCCTTTGCACACAAAATTTTATCTTGACAATAAAAGCTAAAATTAATATATGGAAACCTCAATTGGCGCTGTACCCAAGTGGTAAGGGAGAGGTCTGCAAAACCTTTATTCAGCGGTTCGAATCCGCTCGGCGCCTATTTTTTTATTACCCTGCTTCTATCAAAGGCCCGGGTGGTGGAATTGGTAGACACAAGGGACTTAAAATCCCTTGGACCTTTGGTCCGTGCGGGTTCAATTCCCGCCCCGGGCACCACTTAAAATATCATAATCCCTTTACTAATTCAACCAGAAGCCTTACTCCATATCCAGTTGCATTTTTTGGTCTATAGCCTCTTGCTTTCGAATACCATGCAGTGCCAGCAATATCAACATGAGTCCATGGAGTTTTCTCAATAAAATTCTTAAGGAACACAGCGCCACTTATTGTCCCTGCATTTTTCTCAGAGGACATATTACTTAAATCAGCTACATCTGACTTCATTCTATCTTCATAATCTTCAAAGAAAGGAAGCCTCCATAGCTTTTCACCTGTCAAGCTGGCTGCTTCTTCAATAGATTTAGCAAGGCTCTCATCTGTAGATAAATAAGCAGCAACAGTCTCTCCAAAGGTGACAACGCAGGCTCCTGTCAAGGTTGCAAGGTCAACTATGCATTTTGGCTTCAGTTCCTTTTCCATGTAAGAAAGAGCATCTGCCAGAATAAGACGACCTTCTGCATCTGTATTTCCTATCTCAACAGTCTTCCCGTTATAGGCTCTATAGATATCACCTGGTCTGTAGGCATTACTGCTTAACATATTCTCTGTAAGAGGAATTACACCATAGAGATTTTTCTTTATTTTAAGTTCAGCGATAGTTTTCATTGCACATAAAACAGCAGCAGCTCCAGCCATATCAGATCTCATTGTTTCCATAGAGCCAGAGGGCTTGAGATTCATGCCACCTGAGTCAAAAGTTATTCCCTTACCCACAAGCCCAATGAAATCCTTTGAGGTGCTATCACCTTTATACTCAAGAACAACAACCCTTGGTTCAACCATACTGCCTCTGTTTACAGCCAAAAGCAGACCCATACCTTTTTTTTCTATATCCTTTTTAGTCAAAACCCTGCACTTCACATTAGACTTAGCAAAAATACTCTTTGCTAAATCAGCAAACTTAACAGGATTAACCTCATCTGTAATATCATTGACAAGATCCCTGCAAAGCCATGTATTCTTTGCAATTATAAAAACCTCCGCAAGTATAGACTCAAGACTTTTAAATGCTCCAACAAAGTCAATTGCAGATAAAGGCTTTTCCTTTTCATCCATTGATTTATATTTCACAAAATTATAATTGGCAAGCAAAGCGCCCTCTGCACAATATCGAAAGAGATCCCCTCTTTCAAAGCCTTCCACCTCAGGAGAAATGATAGAAACTGAGTCAAACTTTTTACTCATACAAAATTTTACTGCAGAAGCAGCGGCATTGCGAATAGACTCAGGAGTAATCTTTGATGGATCTCCCAGCCCACAAATAACTACTGCTGAAGAATTCTTAGGAGTGACAAAAAGAAGATCACCACTTCCAGCCTTAAAGAGATCAATATTTACATCCTGTATATAGTTATAAAAAGGTAAAACCGAGAGAGCTTTATTATCACTCTTGATCTTATCATCAATAAATACAATCTTTGGATTATATTTAGAATTTTCAACAGAGATAGTAAAAGTTATATCCATATATACCTCACTACATTTATATTTAACTAAAAACTAAATTGCAGCAACAATATTTAAATCAAGAAAAAAACATAATTTAAAAAATTTAAGGAGACATAAAAACAGCTACAAAAAAGAGAAATTAAAAACCATATGCGCTAAGATATAGCAAAAAAATAAAAAGCCTACCGTAAACAAAATGGTAAAACAGTACCTCTTTGTTTCTATAAAATTTTCACAATTAAATCTAACAGGTAATTGTTTTTGCAATTTAAAAATCACATAAAAACCAATAAAGGATAGGGTTATAATGCTTAGTATTCAAAAAAAATTTAATCATTTTTTGATTTAAAAACTTATTGATATTGACATTTTTTTTAAATAATTATAAAGTGCTATGTGTGTGTAGTTTCATATCAGAAACTGGAATTTGTCCAAATTGTCCCAGTGGACTTCCAGTAAAAAAAAGATTTTTTAAGTTTCCTTAAAAAAATAAACAAGATTGTTTATCAACAGACTTTCACAGGAGGTTTTTATGGTTAGAAGGATCGAAAAAGTAGCCGTTATAGGCTCTGGTATCATGGGTGGTGGTATAGCTGCTCTCTGCGCCAGTGCAGGCGTACGAACTCTTCTACTGGACATCGTTCCCTTCAATCTTACAGATGAGGAGAAAAACGATCGTGCAGCAAGGAACAGAATAGTTCAGGCTGGACTTGATGCGCAGCTTAAAGCAAAACCTGCAGCATTCATGGACAAAAAACACGACCTCGCTCTTATTGAGCTCGGCAACCTCACAGACGATTTCGACAAGCTTGCTGATTGCGACATCATTTTTGAAGTTGTTATTGAAGATCTCAAAATTAAACAGGATCTTTTTGCAAGACTTGAAAAAGTCAGAAAACCAGGCTCAATAATCGCTTCTAACACATCCGGTCTTCCAATTGCAAAAATGGCAGAAGGAAGAAGCGAAGATTTCAAAAAGCATTTCCTTATTACACACTTCTTCAACCCAGTACGTTACATGAAGATTCTTGAGTGCGTTGCAGGAAAAGAAACTTCTAAAGAAGTATGCGACTTCGTTTCTAAATGGGGAGAGCAGGTTCTTGGTAAAGGTATTGTATGGGGTAAAGATACTCCTAACTTTATCGGTAACAGAATTGGTGTTGAGCTTATATGCGAAGCTTTCGTTCTTATCGAAAAAGGTCTTGCTTCAATACCAGAAGCTGATGCAATGTTCTCTAAGCCAATGGGTATGCCTGGCACAGCTATCTTTGGTCTCGCTGACTTCGTTGGAAACGACACAATCGATCACATTGCAAAGAACTCTTATGAACTTCTCGTAAATGATGAGTACAGAGAGATCTACAAAGTTCCATCATTCTTCAACAAGATGATCGAAAAGAAGATGTATGGTAACAAAACAAAAGAAACAGGTGGTTTCTACCTTTCAGGAAAAGGTCCTGATGGAAAGAAATTCAAAAAAGTTATCGACATCAAGACTCTGGAGCACGTTGATTTCGACAGCAAAGCTACATATCCAATAGTTGAAGCTGCTAAAGAACTTCCAACAACTGCAGAAAGACAGAAATATCTCTTTAAAAACAACGAATTTGCAAGAAGACTCATCTCTTCAATGTGTGTATATTCAGCAAACAGAATTCCTGAAATCACAGACACAATCGTTGACCTTGACAACGCTATGAAGTGGGGTTATGCTTGGGAATTCGGTCCATTCGAAATCTGGGACAACCTTGGCCTTAAAGATTCTCTACCAGAAATCGAAAAAGCTGGTTTCACAATTCCAGCTAACGTTAAGAGAATGGTTGAAAAAGGTGCAACAACATTCTACAGAATCCAAAACGGTATCAAACAATACTGGGATTTTGCAACAGACAGTTACAAAAACGTTCCATACAGTCCAAATATGATCTTCCTTGCTAACATCAAGGCAGACAAATCTAAAGTTGTTCTTGGAAACGAATCTTGTTCACTCGTTGATATTGGTGATGGAGTATTCTGCTTTGAATTCCATACAAAGATGAATGCTATCAACGACAAAGTAATTGCAATGGTTCCACAAGTTGTTGATTTCATCAAGAAAAACGGTGCTGGTCTTGTTGTTGGTAATGAGGCTGGCGGTATGCCACCTGCATTCAGTGCTGGCGGAGACCTCAAATACATGCTTTCACTTGCTAAAGCTGGTAATTTCGCAGGTATAGATAACTTCATTAAAAATGTTCATGCTGGAATGCAGTCTATGAAATATGCTCCATTCCCAGTAGTAGCTGCTCCATTTGGACTTGCTCTTGGTGGTGGTTGCGAAGTATGTCTCTGGGCAGACAAGATTGTTGCTCACAATGAGCTTTATATGGCTCTTGTTGAGGTTGGTGCTGGTCTTGTTCCTGCTGGTGGTGGTTGTGTTCAGATGTGGAAGAGACTCAGCGAATCTTCTGTAGTTACACCAACAGACTGGTTGGCAGTATTCCTCCAAGCATTCCAGACTATAGCTATGCCAATGCCATCAAGCTCTGCTCAAGAAGCAAGAAAGAAAGGTTTCTTGAGACCACAAGACAAAATAGTCTTCAACAGAGACTACCTCATTGGTGAAGCTAAGAAAGAAGTTCTCAGAATGGTTGAAGATGGATACGTTCCACCAGCTAAGATGCCAATTAAAGTTATGGGTCACTATGCAATGGGTGCAGTTGACGCTAATATTCCAGATATGTTAGCTGGATTTAAGATTGCTCCTCACATCTCTACAGTTGTAAGAAGAGTAGCATAC
>MWCI01000057.1 GCA_002069965.1 Spirochaetes bacterium ADurb.Bin218
TGTCTGGTGGGCAGTTTGACTGGGGCGGTCGCCTCCTAAAGAGTAACGGAGGCGCCCAAAGGTTCCCTCAGCACGGACGGAAATCGTGCGTAGAGTGTAAACGCAAAAGGGAGCTTAACTGCAAGACCTACAAGTCGAGCAGGTACGAAAGTAGGGGTTAGTGATCCGGTGGTCCCGTATGGAAGGGCCATCGCTCAACGGATAAAAGGTACGCCGGGGATAACAGGCTGATAGTGCCCAAGAGTTCATATCGACGGCACTGTTTGGCACCTCGATGTCGGCTCTTCGCATCCTGGGGCTGGAGAAGGTCCCAAGGGTTCGGCTGTTCGCCGATTAAAGCGGAACGCGAGCTGGGTTCAGAACGTCGTGAGACAGTTCGGTCTCTATCCTCTGCAGGCGCTGGAAATTTGAGGAGATCTGTCCTTAGTACGAGAGGACCGGGATGGACGAACCTCTGGTGTACCGGTTGTCATGCCAGTGGCACAGCCGGGTGGCTATGTTCGGAACGGATAACCGCTGAAAGCATCTAAGCGGGAAGCCGACTCCAAGATTAGATTTCCCTGGGGCTTTATGCCCCCTGAAGACTCCTGGAAGACTACCAGGTCGATAGGATGGAGGTGTAAACGCAGCAATGCGCTCAGCCCACCATTACTAATCAGTCGTGAGGCTTGACCATATCATTAAATCAATTAAAAATCCCTCGAAAAAACGAGGGATTTTTTTTTCTTCATACCATAATCACACCGTATCCAGAGTGGATTTTGTAATTAAAAGGAAGCTATTAAAAAAGAGTAAATATAGCTGTTGACAAAAAACTATCATCTCTCACTCATTATTTTTAGTAACTTTTTATGATTTGACTTTTATATTTAGAATTGTAAACTTATTTATAAACTTTTATTTTTTTAAAAATTAATTTGCTATGAATTCACAAGAACGTAAGATCAAAATCTTTTATCTTAAAAAGCAGGTTTTATTTCCTCATTGCAATATAACTGTAAGGCTTCGCTCATCAAAGCATAGCAAAGATCTAAAAGTTGGCCAGGAGATTATTGTATATCCCATACGAAAGTTTACTGATCTCTTTCAGTTGAAGAAAAGGGTATCTACTCTTGCAGAGATCTCCTCTGTTGAGATTAAAGGCAAAATAGTTGTTCTTCAGCTAAAGGGTCTTAAGAGGGTGAAGGTTACAAAATTATATGGAATTCACCTTGCAGAATATATTACTCTTGCGGAGGAGCTTTCCAATTACGATAAAGCTCTTACAGTGGAATTAAGAAAAAAGGCTCAGGAGCTTATATTTTTGATAAATGTGCAGGAGTCAGATCGTCTGATTGAATTGATGAATTTTATTATAGATGTTAGTCAGATTTCCGATTTTCTTTCTAATTATTTTGTTCTTGATGATGAGACAAAGATAGAACTACTTAACAAGACAGATATTTCTGATAGGAGTAAACTTCTTCAAAGTAAGATAGAGCAGGTCATAGAAAAATTAGGGAAACAGGTATAATTGTTATGTTTAAAAAGGATGTCCGAGGGGATGATGTTTATTATGCGATTGAATGGTCAAGACTTTTTGAATATGACAAATATACAGCAAGGCGCGTTATACCTGAGTTGCCTGGCATTATGTGGCTTCTTCATCCTGTAAAAACAGAAGTTGAAAGTTTGCTTTTTTATGCATGCTGGAGAGATGGTCTCAGGGTAGGTTTGCGCAAGCTTCTTGATGATTCTTTTATAAATACAGGCAAGGAGGATTTGCGGGATCTACTGCTACAGCACGAATTGTTATATAGATTTGCTGTTATAGATACAAGCCCTCAGGATATTCAGGATATCATGTATTGGCTTATAAAAGAATATAAGCCTCTCTATAACGATCTTGCTAAATTCACAGACTCAAAGCGTTATATGAATATATTTATTAAAGAAAATGGAGATATTTTGCCAAATCTCCGTGTAAGACGATAGTTCTTCAGGAGGCATTGGCAAGAGAATACATCTTGATATCCTCGGCTTTATATATATGACTGACATCTTTTTTAATCATAAAAAATTCAAGTATATATTTAAATCTTGAACAGGCATCCAGAGGCGATGAAAGCCTTGCCTCTGAGTGAGGTGAAAACTGTTGAATTCTTTTCACATTTAAAGTCTTTTTTTCTTTGTCTGTAATAAAGATATCTTTTTTAAATAGTTTAAATGTATCATAAATAGATCTTATGATTTCATCGGACTCTATTAAATTTGCCAGGTAAAGATTGGAATCTGGGTCGTAAACGTTTCGGGCAAAAAATTTTAGTAACCTCAAAACTATTTCAGGATAAAGCAAATCGTTAAAAAGTTTTTTAATTTTTTCTTCCATTTCTCTGTCATGCATTCTCTTTGTAGGATATGCCATGTGAATTATATAATACTCCCCTGTTTGAGCTTTAAAAAAAGCAAAATCTATAAGCCTATCTATTGCGTCTTTTCTCATAAGGTGCTGCTCTGCAAAGGTGGACTCTATTAATTTTTCTGCAACAGCCTCAAGTTTTTCTTCTTTTAATATTTTTTCAAAGTTGATTAGTTGACTTTTGGATGGATCTATATTTTCAAGGGAATCTTTTTTTGGTTTAAATGTATTCATCCTGACCTCCTGCTAAAATCTCCTTTTAACCATTAGAAGTAATTCCTCATTTAGATCCCGTGGCTCATTATATTCCTTAGCACTTTTTATCGCACCTGCTATAGAGTAATTATAAAAAGAGAACTCAATTATAGAAAAAAAGATTAGCTGAAATTTATTGTTTTTTCTGTATCCATCATATGCAAGGCCAATCAAAGCTGCATTGGTTGCAATAGATAGGCCCGCTAATCTATAATTCTCTGTATATAAATAGCCACTGCCGGGAATTAAGGCAGAAAGCAATCCAGCGATCGCAGGGCTTTTCTTTTGCCTTTTTTCTTCTTTTTGAATTTTGTCAATAACAGCATTCACCTCTTGTGAACCTTCTGGGAAAAGGGATTTATACTCATAGAAAATTCTTTTAGCTTCATCATAATTTTCGGCAAGAGCAGAGGCAATTCCTGAGTTAAATAGTGATTCTTTGTAAAAAATGCCATCTTTATAGATAAAGTTATATCTTCGGAATGTGACATCACCATATAAAAATGATCCAGATAAAAGCCGCACAACTCCCGAAAGGAATAAAGCCTCTTGTCCGCTTTCTGTTGAGTAAAAATTGCTATAGCACTGGGAGAATGTATTTAAGGCAAGTTCAGCTCTTCCAGTTTTAAAAAAGCTCTTCCCCATTATTACCATTGATTCCGGGTAAAGTTTATCTTCCGGGTATAAGCATTGAAATCTCATAGACTCTGTGATTGCAGAGTAATAATCATTTTCTAAGTAAAAATATTTGGCCATGTTGAGAAGATCCTCTCCATTGGAGAAAATGGCAGAGGGAATAAGAAGTAAAAAAATTAAAAACTTTTTCATTGTTTCTTCTCTCTCTCAATGCAGCTTTGAGGAGTGTAAGAGCCATATTTTGTTTTTATGGACTTATATTTTTCAAGGGCTCGCCTTTTATTTTCAAATTCCGCAGAGTTATATGCTCCATAAATATTACCTGTATAAAAAAGCCCTGAGAAGAAAAACAAAGTGTAGGATATGCTCCTTTCCTCTTTTTTATAAAAGTAGTATCCAGCCAGAGATGTCGCTGCAACAGAAATAAAAGAGATAATGCCATCGGAAATTCTTCCGGAATAAATTTGACCTGCACCAGGTAGAATTGCAGATGCAATGGCGGATCTAAAGGGAGAGAGTTTTTTGATTTCAGAATATTTAAGCAAATCTTCACGTAGGCCCTGGAGGTAAATATTGTTTGTAGAAAATTCATAAACTGCCATGGATTCTTCTTTAATTCGATCCATGTCATCAAGTAGAATAAGAGGAAAGACTCTTTGCCTGAATAAAATAAAGTCTTCGCTGTTGCCAGAATAGTTTTTTTGAAGCAGGGTTTGATAGCTATCCTCATATTTCCCTGAGTTTAAAAAAGCCATGGAGAGTAAATAGGTTGAGCATAGATCTTTTGGGGGAGTAATTGTTGTATAATAATCAATCACTTTATCGTAATACCCTGCAAGATAATAATTTGCATAAATAAAGAACTCATTGTTTTGTTTGGATAATTTTTCAGCTCTTTTTGCCTCAGTGATAGCCTCAATGTATCTTCCCTGGTTGTAAAGCTCCCACATGAAATCTTTCTGCATTTGTTCAAAATTGGATTTCCCATAGAGGAGGGATGGGATAAGGAGCAATATTAAAAAATTATATCTAATCATTTTTTAATAGTTTTTCCGGGACAGGATCTTTTGATGGGGGATAAAAGGGGTTGCATCTTAGCAATCTATCTCCTGCAAGAATAGCTCCCCAGAAGGCACCGTGTTTGAGCACTGCAGTTTTTCCATAGGCACTGCACGTGGGAATATGTCTGCAATTTGGACCATCCTGAGGAGAAATAACTATCTGGAAAAATCTTATAAGAAAAAATGCTCCTCCCTGTGGTCCATTATACACTATATGATTATGGCCATTGTGAATAAAATTTTCAGATTCACTCCTGGCAAAAGCCTGTCCTTGATAGGCAAAAGGTATAGTGATAATCAAGAGCAAAGATAAAAATATTCCTGGTTTCATATATCTATTTTTGAATTAAAGTTTTTAAGAGTCAAATATTTTATGGTAATTTTTCAAAAGAACGGGAATTTAGATAGCCTATAATTAGGAGTTGTGTTTTTTTATCCACTCTTCAATGGTTTTTCTTAATTCTGCTGGCTTTTCTGTTGGGATCCAATGAAAGGAATCAATTATTGTAACATCAGAATTTTTATATTTTGATAATATTTTTTTTACGTCCAAGGATTCACCAAAAAGTCTACCGGAGGAAAATATAAAAAGTTTTGGAATTGAATCAATCTTCTCTGGAAATGGTTTGAGCAATTCCCTGAGACTTTGAAAGTATGCATAAAGAGGGATATAGCATAAGTCATGTATGGGATTACCATATATCTTTTTAAGAGCCTCGGGATCTCCATGCTTTTTTATGATCTCTCTACCTTTTAGATCCATTTCTCTTAGGGATAATAATGGTATTTTTCTTCTGAATAATCCTATGGAGTTTGCTGTTTTTATTACTTTGAGTATTATTGTTAGAATGAACTTATTATTTTTAAGTATGCCCAAAAAACCACCTATAGACTCGGAAAATATTGGTTCAAGAAAAATAAGGCCTCTACACTTTTGGGGATATAAGATCCCAAAATTTGCAGCAATATTTGCTCCAAGGCAATGACCTACAATAATAGCATCTTTGTAGCCTTCCTGGGAAAGAATTTCAATAATATCGCTGCACCATTTTTCCATAGATATATCCCCTCTGTAAGATGATAAGCCGTGTCCTCTTAGATCAATTGTTATGATATCCCACTTTCTGGTAAGAGAAGTAAATTCAACAAATTCAGACCAGCGGCTCATATTACTTGCCAGTCCATGAAGAAAAACTATTACACCACAGGAGGTCTTGCTTTTTTCAATAGAATAGCAAATGGAAAGATTAGTTTCTGCCTTATAAAATTTTTTTTCCATATTTTTGTCCCCTTTAGCAGAAATTACCTTTTTGGACCTGGGGGATAGGGCATTGGTTTTTTCTTTTTATCTTTTTTGTCTTTTTTTTGGGAGTTATCCTTTTCATAGAGATTTGATACCTTTTTAAAGAGTTCCTCTCTTTGTATTTCTCCGCAGAGGTATTGTGCTATAAAAATTTTTATATCCTCTGGGAATGCATTCCAGAATTGCTTCTTCCATTCAAGTCCTGAGCTTAACTCACCTTCAATAAAGTGTCCAACCATTGTCATCACAATATCTTTTGGAAGGTTTGCTGCAATGGGTTGTCTTTTTTCAGGAACCATGTGGTTAATGATAGCGTTTAACTCATCCTGTGATATATCTGGATTGTGTTGAATTGCCAGTTGAGCAACAAGCTCGCGCGCCATTTTTTTTATATTGAGATTTGCCATGCCCAGTTGCTCTTGAATGCTTTCAGACATTGCCTTTGCCATTGCTTGTGTATCAATGTTGAGACTCATCCCCTTAAAGCGGTTTTTTCTGCTTTCTAAAAGTTTATATAACTCTTCAATCTCCTCCATGGAAGCAGATTCAAGAAAATTTTTTAGAAGTGTATTTATTAACTCTGATTCTTTATTTTTCACAATTATCTCTTTTTTAAATAAAATTTTAATATAAAAGTAATAGAATATCTCGTCGATAATGTTTTTTATTTAAAAAAAGCATATATGGGATGTTAATTTTATTGACTTCCCTTAAAAAATACTCCTTATTAAGGTTAATATATATTGATTAGTTTTAAATTTTGTAAATAAAATTACAGATAGGTTTTATGTTCAGCTTTAAAAATTTGATAAAGGCTTTTCTTCAGGAAGATGCCAGAACTGTTCATCCTGATACCTTTGAAGAGGAGCTTGATTTTCAGTGTGGCAGGGTTATTAACTTTGCCTCTCTAATTACCTTGTCATGGCTTACTTATATACCAATAGATATGCAACTGCATCCAGATAAGCCATTGATAGTTGTTTTGCGAATGGGTTTTCCTGTTTTTGGTTTAATTTTATTTATTTCAAAATTTTTTACAACATTGCCAAAGAGAAATTTGATATTTCTTACTATTTATGGCGCATATATGGCTATATCCAATGCCATTCTCACTGGCCTTACAAAGATGGATCCTGCATATATTGGTGGATTTCTTTTTATTCTCACGTTGCTTGCTCTTGGCCCTATTAAAAAGCGATGGGCACAGGGTATTCTTATAACCTCTTTGATTGTATTTGCTATAACAACTTATCTAAGCGGTGTAAGAGAGATAAAAGGTCATAATTTTTATAGCCTCAATGATCTCTTTTGTGTATCCTTTATTGTCATCTGCTTTATTGAAATTTTAAATGGAATTAGATATAAAAGCTGGTCAAAGGCAAGGCAGGTAGAGATAGGAGAAGAGATAATAAAGCTGCAAAAGCAGTATAGTGAAATTCTTGAACAGACAGTGAAAGAGAGAACAGTAGAACTGGAAAGAGAAAGAAATAACCTCAAAGAAAAAAATGAATCAATGGAAAGAGATCTTCAGATGGCAAAGCTCATTCATGGACAATTGATGCCATCTAAAACTCCAGGTGATTTTATTCATTCATTTTATAAGCCCATGGATATGGTAGGAGGAGATTTCTATGATTTTATACATTTTAGAGATCCAGATAAACTCGGAATATTTATAAGCGATGTATCAGGACATGGCCTTGCAGCTGCCTTTATCACCTCAATGGTTAAGACCATAATTTTGCAGTCAGGTGAAAAAAAGCTAAATCCTGCGGATCTCCTTTCGTTTATAAACGAAATACTTTATAATCAGGTGGGTGGTAATTTTGTAACAGCCTTTTATGGTATATATGACAAAAAAACAAGAATGCTGACCTTTGCAAATGCAGGTCACAATCCACCTTATGTAATTTCTCCTGATGATAAAGTTGAATATCTCAATGGTCACAAAACAGTTCCTCTTGCAATTATGGACAATGATTCTCTAAAAAAGCGAGGCAAAATTTTCAAAAATTCAGAAATCATCCTAAAACCCAATAGCAAATTGCTTTTATATACAGATGGTTTTATAGAATGTCAGCCCTTTAATAATCATGAACTTTCATTTGAAGAAAAAGTGAGAGAGATTATTGATAAAATTAAGCACGAAAAGCCTGATGCTTTTATTCAAAATATTTATAAGAACCTTACTGAATTCCGCGGATGTGAATCTTTTGAAGATGATGTCTGCCTTATATGCATGGATATCTTGTAAGATCTATTAGCCAGTATAATCTTCCTTCAGAAATTTTATATTCATAGTATAAGATCTTCTGTTATCCTATTCCTTAAGAGTGTATAGAAATCCAATTATTCTCTGCTTGCTCTCTGTATAATAATTTTGTTTTTAATAAAAAACATCATGCATAAAAGAGAACAATGTTATTTATTACTTGACATTTTGTCTAAGAAAATGTAGCTTAAATCAAGTGTTGCATTAACTTTTAAAAAATTTTCTATAGAACTTCATCAAAAAAATCAAAAAAAGAGGGGAGCTTATGTCAACAATCGATTATTTTAACCTGCCATGGAAAGAGCAGTGGGCATGGGAGAGAATGCAGTTGCCAACTGTAACTCAAAAGTATGTCGAGAATTCAAAAATATATGCCAATAAACCTTTACAGCTCTTTAATCCAAATCTCTACAATGGCGATAGTAATGGGAAAATGACATGGGGGGAGGTTTATGATAGGGTAGAAAATTATGCCTGCGGCCTTATGAGTCTTGGGCTTGAGAAACAGGATATGGCTGGGATTATGTCTGCCAGTGGTCCATACTGGACTCATGCTGATATGGCCTTAGCGTGTGCAAATGGAGTTAGCGTTGCCATATATCCAACTCTTTCTTTTAAAGAGGTTTCTTATATAATTAACGATTCAGGGAGCAAATTTATCTTTTTGAGAGGTGAACATATACTTAAGATGATTCTGGAGGGCTTTGATCAACTGCCTACATTGAAAAAAATAATAGTAATGGATAGGGAGTTTAAAAGCTCAGATGAAAGAGTCATAAGCATGAGAGATCTTGAGAATATTGGTATTGAGTGGAAAAAGGATAGCAAAAATTATGATGCTTATATTGCAAGAAGAGATGGTGTAGTTCTTGATGATATATATACAATTTTGTATACATCGGGAACAACAGGTCAGGGCAAAGGGGTTGTTTTAACTCACCATAATGCCTCCTCAAGAATGTATGGGGTAAATGAATTTTTCACCTATTGCGGTATGCCTTTTAAAAGTGAATATACCACTTTATGCTTTTTGCCTCTTGCTCACATATTTGATAGAGGTTCCTGTCAGCTTGCTGCTATATTTAATGGCTGCACAATTGCTTATGCAGATTCACCAGGAACTCTCCTTGATGACATGCAGAAATACAATCCTCACTGGATTAACTGTGTGCCACGTCTTTATGAAAAGATATACATCCAATTACAGCAAAAAATGGGAGAAAGTGGCCTTAAGCGCAAGCTCTTTGACTGGGCTTTAAAGGTTGGGGAAGAGGTCTTTATGCAGAGGTATGATCCTGAGACTGGAACATATAACATGGGCCATGATTTTGACATCACAGGGAACTTGCCCCTCGGCCTTAAGATTAAATATAAGATAGCAGATAAGCTCTTTGCAAAGGTTCGAGCTCTTTTTGGAAAGAACTTCAAACACTCTTTCTCTGCAAGTGCCGCAATTTCTCCTGAATTGCTAAAATTCTTCTATATAATTGGCATAAGAGTAAGTGAAGGTTATGGATCAACGGAAAGCTTCAATGCCTGTGCAAATACTCCTCTTATTGCATGTAAACCTGGTTATGTGGGCCTTGCCTCCAATGGTAGCAGGCTGAGGATATCTGAGATTGGAGAGCTTGAAATAAGTGGAGCTGGCGTATTTAAGAGATACTGGAATAAGCCAAAGGAAACAGCAGAGTCCTTTACTCCAGATGGTTGGTTTAAGACTGGTGATAAGGTTGAGGTTGACCAATTTGGCTACTATAAAATAGTTGATCGTATAAAAGCTATTATATGTCTTGCCACTGGTAAAAATGTAGCCCCTGCAAAAATTGAAGGACTCTTTTCTACAAGTCCATATATTGAGCAGATCTTTGTAATAGGAGATGAACGCCCCTTTATATCTGCTCTTATAGTTCCAAGTCTTACCTTCTTTAAAGAAAAATTCGATAAGGAGGGCATTAAATATGATAAGAGTCAGGTGGTAATTGATAACTCCTCTGGTGTGCCTATAGTTGTTAAGGTTGGACCTGATTTCATTGAACAGGGTAATATCAGGCAGCTTATTGCAGAAGAGGTTGCAAGGGCAAACAAAGAGCTTGAGGAATTTGAAGTTATTAAACAGTATACAATTCTTTCTGAGAGATTTACAGAGCAAAATGGTATGCTTACTCCAACTCAGAAGACAAAGAAGAGAGTTGTTCTTGAGGTATATGCAAAAGAGATTGAAGCGATGTATAGCAAAAAAGCTTAGGTTTTTAAAACTTTTATCATCCCTAAATAATGCCCCTAAATCAGGGGCTTTTTTTTTGTTGGGTCTGAATTGAATTAATTCAGACCCAAAATGTTACATCTCAATGGTATTTACAAAAACAAAGTCCTCTGCCTCAAGAGCAGGCCATTCCTCTGCAAAGAGTGAGTCCATCATGCCAAAGAATTGAGGGAACTCCTCCATAAGGTAAAACCTTGAGGCAAGAATTCTGCTGTGATAAAAGGCAGCATCATTATTATCTGTAAGAAGAGATTTTAAATCCTCTCCTTTTTTATCTCCAGCAAGAGCTCTGAACTTAGGTAAAGCTATGGCAAGATTCCATACATGCATCCATGCCATGGAGAGCATATAAAGGCATTTGCGGAAGTTTGTTGCTCCTGACAAAATCTCTTTAAACCTGAAGGAGGCTACCATTGACTTCATCTTTTCAACATATTCATCAAGACGCTCAAGTCCCTTTTCCAGAGGTGCAATATACTTATTATCAACCCCAGTTTCTTTTGCAAGGGCTATAGACTCATTTACATTTTTCTTGAAGATATTGTAGTTGTATTGCCCTGGATTTAAAAGGAGCTTCCTTAAGACAAGGTCTATTCCTTGAATTCCATTTGCTCCTTCAAAAATACACAGTATTTTTGAATTGCGCATCATCTGCTCTATTGGATAATCCATGCAGTAACCATATCCCCCAAAGATCTGCATAGCCTCTGATGTAATGAGGACATTGCGATCGCTGCATCCAGCCTTAAGAACAGGAACCATAAAATCAATTAAAGCCTTGGCTTCCTTTCTTTGTTCTTCTGTGCCTACATTTTCAATGTCCATATTATAAAACATCTTGTATATAAGCATCCTCTGAGCATCAACATAGCTCTTCATCCAGAGGAGAGATCTCTGGACATCTGGATGTTGCACAATAGGAACCATTGGAGCTGATGGATTATTCATGTCCTTTATGGCATTGCCCTGCAATCTTGCCTTAGCATAAGAAGCAGCATGGAGATATGCTGCAGAGGATACACCTTGGGCCTGAATTGCAGTCCCCATTCTGAACTCATTCATCATGTGGAACATTATTTTCATTCCCTCACGCTCTTTTCCCAGGAGATATCCAACACACTCTCCATTTTCTCCAAAGCTCATGGAGCAGGTAACACAGCTTTTTATGCCCATCTTGTGCTCAATTCCTGTGCATTTTACATCATTTTTCTTTATAATGTTGCCTTCGGAATCAACAAGGTATTTAGGGACAATGAATATAGAAATGCCCTTTGTTCCTTCAGGATCTCCTTCAATGCGAGCAAGGACAGGATGAATTATATTGGAGTAATAATCGTTTTCTCCGGCAGAGATAAAGATCTTCTGCCCTGTTATGCGGTATGTGCCATCTTCTTGCTTAACAGCCTTAGTTGATAGTCTGCCAACGTCGCTGCCTGCATGGGGCTCTGTCAGGCACATTGTGCCTCCCCACTCTCCTTTCATCATTTTTGGTATAAAGGTCTTTTTTTGTTCCTCTGTACCAAACCTTGCAATGAGCATCATTGAGCCGTGAGCCAGAGCTCCCCACATGAGCAATGGTTGATGGGCAGCACTTATAAATTCTATGTATGCTGCACCGAGGCTTTGAGGCATGCCTGTTCCTCCTATAGCAGGGGATTCATACATCCCTATAAGCTCTGCGTCATAGTAGGCCTTGAGGGGTTTTCTTACTCCCTCTGGGACAGTGACCTCTCCTGTTGCAGGATCCCATTTGCAACCATCTCTGTCAGCCTCTGCAAAATAAGGAAAGCATTCCTTTATGGCAATATCCTCTATGAGATTTAAAGTTGCCTCAAAGGTATCATGATCAAAAGAAGAAAAGAGCTCAAACTTTGTAAGAGAGTCAATGTTGAGAACTTCAAAGAGAATATATCGAAGATCTCTTGTATCAACAATAGGATTATTCATAACAGCTCATTCCTTTTTTAGAAATATTTGCTTATTTTTTTGATTTGCTCTTCAGCCTCTTTGGCCATTCCTTCGATGACCTCTTTGCAACTCTTTATATCATAAACTCTTCCTATGGATTGACCCATCATCATAGGTGCAACATCAACATCTCCTGTTGTCCATGCTACCTTACATCTTTCTCCTGTGATAAGTGGTGCAAGTTCAGTGAGAGATGCACCTCTCTTTTCTGCCTCAAGGATTTCTTCTACAATTTTATTTTTTATAGCACGTCCTTGTAGATTGATAGATTTGCATATAAGAGTTGTCTCGTATTCCTGTCTTTTTACAATCTCCTGCTTTATGTTGTCGTGAATCTGACATTCATGAGTTGCCATGAATCTTGTGGCCATCATAACTCCCTCAGCACCAAGGGCAAGAGCAGCAGCCATTGATTTACCATCTGCAATTCCACCAACTGTAACTACAGGGATTTTAACCTTCTCTGCTATTTTGGGAGTAAGAACCATTGTTGTAACGTCATCTTTAAGTGGATGGCCTCCCTCTTCTATCCCTGCTGCGTAAATTCCATCATATCCAACATCCTCAGCGTGCTGAGCATGCTTAACAGCTCCAACCTTGTGAAACATCTTCACGCCAGCTTTTTTAAGCATGTCAATATACTGCATACCGAGTTTATCTATTGGAGTTCCAGAGACCTCAATACCTGCAACTCCCTCTTCTGCACATATTTCGAGATTTCTTCTATGGTCATCCATTGTTATATGGAAAGATGGAAGTATTGTGATACCAACCATGAAGGGTTTATTTGTAAGCTTTTTTGTTTCTCTTATTGCATTGCGGAGTTCATCGCCACTTTTATAATTTCCAGCTGTAAGATTGCCCATACCTCCGGCATTTGAAATTGCAGCTGCAAGCTTTGGCTCTCCCACAAGATACATAGCCCCACATATTATTGGGTATTCAATTCCAAACATCTCTGTAATTCTTGTTTTCATGTTTTTACCTCTTTATTTTATTTTTTCTGCAAAATTATGCAGTAAAATTCTTTTTTATTCCAGCCTTTATAAGTGCCACATCGATTACATCTTTTCCCATGTTATACATTATATTTATTATCTCTTTTTTGGATAGATCCTTATAAATACCAGCAGATATTAATGAGGCAAGTCCATGGGTAAACATCCCCATTCGGATTAAAATCTCTCTTCTATTCTTTGCAGGTAGCAGTGAAAGCAATTCGTCCTTATCAAGCTCAGCATAAAGGATATCGGCAAACTCTTCAAGCAATTGCTTTGCCTCAGGGCTTTCAAGAATCAGTGCTTTAAAAAGCTCTTTGTTTTCTTGGGCAAACATTACAAGACCTGTTCCCATATTTAAAAAGATACTTCGTGTGTATGGCCTTTTGGTATATTCAAGTGCAAGGTGCTCTGCCCTGAGCAAAACCTCTCTTTTTAATTCATCCATTGATTTAAAATAAGAGTATACAGGCGCAGTGGAAGAGCCGAGC
Source organism: Spirochaetes bacterium ADurb.Bin218 (assembly GCA_002069965.1). Taxonomy (GTDB): domain Bacteria; phylum Spirochaetota; class UBA4802; order UBA4802; family UBA5550; genus UBA5550. Next base: position 13,646 of record MWCI01000057.1, read on the forward strand.
TTTTCTGCAATTCTACGGGCTGTAAAATCCTTAAAGCCGCTTTCCTTTACAAGAGAAAAGGCTGCCTGTATTACATCCTCACTGGAAAATATTGTCTTTGGAGCCATCTTTACCAAAAATTAAAAATCAAATGTTATATAACAATTGTTTTTTAAAAATAAAAAATGTCCAGTCTTTTTTTAAAAAAGACTGGATTTTATAGATTGTTGCTAACTTCATAAAAAATAGTTGATTTTAGCATTTATATCTGCCATAAAAAAAGCATATAAGCGTAATTATTTAAATGAAATATTTTGGCTACTTAAGCTAAAGGAAGTATATTTGCAATACTTCGTCTATCATCCCCAGATGGGATATAAAGCGAAATAGTGCGGAAATAATTAAGTTAAGTGAAACGGCCATCAACTTCGGCCCGCCATCCGTGGCGGGCTTGATGGAAATATAACAATTATGGAGGTTTTGTATGAAAAAGTTAAAAACATTATCTTTTACAATGCTGTTTTTCTTGCTATTTTTACCATTAGAATTTGAAAAGTATACTAAGTCACCTTTTGACGCGATGCTTAACGTAAATTTATTGTCAAGTAAAGGTTATTTATTTGCAGCAATGATGAAGTGCCCAATATGTCATAAATTTCGTTCAACTGACCGCATGTATGTTTGTTCAAAATGTGGTATTAAGTTATGCCCGACGTGTTATAACAATAACCATAAATGCCCTATATGTGGCGCTTATAAAACACAAATAAAAAAGAACTGGTAGTTTTTATAAGCACTGATAGAAATTAAATTTGTGTAACACTTTAGTCGGTTCAAAATTATCATATTAATGCGAAGCAAGAATGAGGTATTTAGCTCCTCCCCCGCCGAAGGCGGGGGAGGAGCATGACTACTTCTTCCTTTGCATGTATAAATAGATGATATTTTATAAAATGCTAAATTGTTACAAATTTGTTAAATATAACCGTTTGAATAAATTTATTTTTTATAATAACATGCATTTAAGGGGATTACATAAACCTTAGTTTTTGAAGTCCCCTTATGTCCATATTTAAGGTTAAACAATATGCTTATATCACTTGTTGATGGATATGAAATTGATTATATTCCACATAGTAAAGAATTTTATTATTTTAAAAATAGATTAAGTGATGAAGAGTTCAATTTAATCGTAAAAGAGCTTAATTCTCGAATCGACACTAATGAAATTCATACATCAAGTTGGATGCCAGGATCAGATTGGACAGGGACTGTTTATGAGCCAATATATACAAAAGCATGTAAAAACGATTTTGAAAATTCCGCCAAATTTTTCGGTTTAATACTCTGGTATGTTATTATGAATAGACCTGAAAAATGGTCTTTTGGCCGTTACTATAAAAATGAAATTCCAATTCGAGGGTTAACATATTTTAGAATTGATCTTTAATATTATTTTCCCTAGCCTTCGCCATCCTTGGCTACGGCTGGAATAAACTGGTTGCATTGTTGGCCGCTTCACTTAACACGGCGTCAAACGCAGCGCTCGGCCACAAAGATTTGAAGCTGTGGCCGTGCTTGGCCTCCGCGCCAAGGTAATGAAGCTGGCGCTCCGGCACATTGCGGCTAAAAGGCAGCCGCAACGTCGTTTACGCCGGGAATGTTATATGAAATGTCGCCATTAATTTTAAAAGGAGATTAGTTATAATGGAAATAAAGAGATTAAAAACCAGAGGT
>MWCI01000058.1 GCA_002069965.1 Spirochaetes bacterium ADurb.Bin218
AAAAGATAAGGATAGCAGCCACAAGTGGACTCTATGGGCCTTTGAGTGCTCAGCTGGTGGATCAAGTTATAACAGGACCAGCAGATGCTTCAGCAAAAATTCAAAATTCAAGACTCCTGGGAACTATCAATTGCGAGGTTAGGGGAGCTGGAATTGCACCTGCCATTGGTGGTGCTTATAAATTCAATAATATGTTTGCAGCATCTCTTTCAGTGAGATATTTAACCTCAATAAAATCCTCTAAAGCTACTTTTGTAAGAGGTGGCAAGAATGGTCTGGATCTTAATATCCTTGAAGCCGAGATGAAGGCTACTGGAATTACTCCAGTTGTTGGTCTTAATATTAGACCTGCTGATGCTCTTAATGTAGGTTTTTCTTTTGAAGCTCCAACAAAGCTGGAATATGAAATTGATATTAAGAAGGATCTATCTGTAAATCATATTGTATCCGCTGCTGGCGGAAAACCAGATGGAGGAAAGTATAGATTTGATCTTCCAGGAAAGGTAAATTTTGGTGTGGAGTATGCTGTAACAAATGATTTCAAGGTCATGGCTTCAGGTATATATTACCTCTCTAAATGGATGAAGATGGAAAAATTTGACAGCACAGGAAAAAAGGTTGATATTGATAAAAAATCACACTCATACGAAATCGGTGCAGGCTTTGAATGGAAGTTTATTCAAAATGTTGCATGGACAGGTGGTATTGTGTGGGATTACATCAATCAGCCAGAAGAAAATATCTCCGATGAGCTTTTCAAAAATAACTGTTTGAATGTTGGTACAGGTTTTTCAATTGATGCCAATGACAGAACAAAGTTTACCATAGGATTTATGAGAAACTTCTATCCTGATCTTAAAAGAAGTAATGGAGCAGAAGCTGCAAATGGATCCTTTGCCGTTGTAAGTGGTAAGTCTGTTCCTCTTACAAGTAAGTATGACGAGACATACCACAAAGAGTCTTGGGTGGTTGCTGTTGGCATGCAGTATAACTTTTTGTAAAAAGCAATATTTACTTTCAAAAAAAAGGCTGGCCTTCAATTGGTCAGCCTTTTTTTATTGACCAAGAAAATTATCATGCTTCTTATATTCTATGGAACAGAGATTTTATATATATATCATTAAATGCTCAGGCAATAGGCTCTATACAGGAATTACTGCTTTTCCTGCCAAGCGCTTTGATCAGCACAAACAAGGTAAAGGTGCAAAGTGGACAAGAGGCTTTAGACCGATAAGCCTTGAAGCTCTTTGGGAGGTTGAGAGCAGATCTCATGCCTTGAAGGTTGAATGCCTTATTAAAAAGCTCACCAGGGGAAAAAAAATACAGCTAATTGCAAATCCCTTTACATTACAGGAGATTGTATCCACCAGATATGAAGATATTTTTATTTCCGTTTCTCAATTTAAAAATATTGACAGCTTTCTCTAATTATTCCTAAGTATAATTTTTCGTGTAAAATCAAGAAAATATTATCCGAGCCCGCAGAAGGCGGGGATAATAGAATAATTTTGTTTTAAAAAAAAGTTAAGGAATAAAACTGGACAACTTTTCCTTTTTTTAAGTTAAAGACTATAACAAATAGTAAATTTTTAGGAGATTTTTGTGGCAGAAATAATAGATGGAAAAAAAATAAGCGCAGAGATTAGAGAAGAACTAAAAGTAAAAGTATTGGAGCTACAAAACAAGTATGGTGATGTCCCTGGACTTGCTGTTGTTTTAGTTGGCGATGATCCTGCCTCTGCAGTATATGTTCGCATGAAGGGCAAGGGCTGTGAGGAAATTGGAATTCGCTCCTTTCAATATATTCTCCCAGAGACAACTACAGAGGATGAGTTAATGGCTCTCATAGATGAATTAAATAAAGATAGCAAGGTCAGTGGTATTCTTGTGCAGCTTCCTTTACCAAAACACATAAGTGAAAAGGCTATTATAAATGCAATTGATCCCATAAAGGACGTTGATGGTTTTCATCCAATAAATGTCGGCAAGGTGGTTGCAGATGAGGATGACTGTTTTTATCCATGTACTCCTTTGGGATGCCAGATTCTTATAAATCGCTATGTTAAGAATTTGAAGGGCAAACACCTTGTTGTTGTTGGCAGGAGTAGCATAGTTGGTAAACCTGTTGCCAACATGATGATGCAAAAAAATGACAGAGCCAATTGCATAGTTACAGTATGCCATACAGCTGCACCTGATATAAGCCTTTATACACGGCAGGCAGATATACTGGTTGTGGCTGCAGGTAGAGCAAATACTGTTACTGGCAATATGGTAAAGGATGGGGTTGTCGTTATAGATGTGGGTGTAAATCGTATTGCGGATCCATCGGATCCATCAAAGACTATTATTGTAGGTGATGTTGATTTTAAATCAGTTGAGCCAAAGGCCTCAGCTATTACTCCTGTGCCAGGCGGAGTTGGGCCTATGACTATTGCCATGCTGCTGAGCAATACTGTTCGTGCCTTTGAACTTCAAAGGAAAAAGTAATTTTTAACTTAAAACAACAGTGCAGATAGTAGTTTCTTTTTTACTTTCTTATATAATAAAAAAGCTGACCCTGTGGTCAGCTTTTTTAATTTAAGCTAAATTTGATATCAATGATGAGCCTCATGCTCTTCGTGCTCAAGATGAGGGAAGAGTGGGAACCATTTTGCAAAGATCATATATATGAGTATCATACAAGCAAAACAGCCAAAGGTTATTGCCCATTCCTGAATTGTTGGCATATATGCTGTGAATCCCTTCCATGGGAAGTTTGGCACTGAGAATCCATGGAGAAGAACACTTAGCTTACTTGTAACTATTGCAAGTATCCCCGAGGTTGCACCAATTACCATGAACTTTTCTTGTTCTCTGTATTTCTTTTGGACAAGGAAGAATATTGCAGAAATAATAAGTATAAACTCAAGAACTAACATCCATATTCCATAGTATCCACCCCACATATCAAAATAGTCCCTGAAATTCATTGGAGCATATTTTACTATTGCGGTATAAACGTCATATACTCTGAATATGAAATATCCAACAAAAACTATTCCAGAGACCTTTGTGAGGATCTGGTATGTTTCCATTGGGACAACTTCTTTTTTCATAACCTTCCCTGCAATATAAGGCATCATTGTCATAAAGGATGTTCCGCCAGCAATAGCTGCTACAACAGCCATAAAGAAGAAGTGAGGTGAATACCACACTGGTCTTCCATAGAGAACTCCCCACATACCACCACCGAGAGAACCCTGGTGGAAGAAAGAAAGGAATGTTCCTGCTGCAGCCATTGTCCACATCAAAACGTGCATATAGTGAGCTATTGTTGCAATTACTTTGTTTTTGATTAAAACTTTGTGTTCAAGTATTGTTGGTATGAGCTCAACACAAAGAATACAAAAGTAAATTGACAAACAGAAGAATACCTCTGTGAGCATTGATGCAGGATATACTCCTTTACCCCAGTTTGGATAGGCAAAACCAAACCAACATCTTAGAGGTTGTCCCAGGTCAAAAAGAAGGAACACAAAGGTAAAGAGGTAGCACATAAAACCAAGAAGAACTGTTGAGTTAATTATTGGTCTTAGCTTATCAACCCTAAATATATAGAGCAGATATCCTGTAGTAAATGCACCTCCACCAAGAGCAACAAGGCCAAGGTCGCCAATAATCCATGCACCCCATGTGAAGTTGTTGTTCATGTCAGTGTATCCCAAGCCCCAGAAGAGAATCTGGATAGCGAAAATAGCAAAGAGGACTACCAGTGTGATAAGAACATATAAGGTGATCCTCATGTTTTTCGAAGATTCCTGAAAAATATTTTTAATAAACTGTACCATTTATCTACTCTCCTCTTCCTTATAAATTAGGAGTTCTTTTTAAACCGCATCATATCGCGGAGCCACTTCTGGCTTGTAAGATAATAAACCTTTGGATTTGGATATTGCTTTTTTTCCATAAGAGCTTTTTTCTTATCCTCTGGCTGATCATCTATAGCATTTACAAGTCTTACTGCTCTGTCACTTTTTGCAAGCTTGGAGATTTCTGAGTTTGGATCGTTTAGATCTCCAAAAACTATTGCCCCTGTAGGACATGCTGCTGCACATGCTGGAGTGTATGTTACTGCATTTATATCAAGGATTCCCTTGGCAACAGCTTTATCTCTTTCACGTTTCCATATATGGCTACAGAAAGTACATTTTACAATTGTTCCACGGGAGGCAACAGATACCTCAGGATTAAGACCTTCTTTAAATGTTCCTTCATATTCAGGTTTCCACCAGTTAAATACCCTTGCTTCATAAGGACAGGCAGTCTGGCAATAACGGCAACCTATACACCTTGACCATATCTGGCTTACAACTCCATCATCGCCCACGTCTGTGGCAACTGCAGGGCATACAGATACACAGGGAGGATCAGCCTTGTGACCATGTGTATCATTGCCTTCGCACTGCTGACACATTTTTGGTAGATAAGCTGTTTTTACATCGGGGAACTTTGCGTCCCTATCATTTGTTACTTTCATAAGCTCAAGGAAGGCAACTCTTTTTGGAACATCAGAGTCGTCTTCAAATATTGGCATATTATTTTCCTGGTTGCAGGCAAGAGAACATGCTCCGCATCCGGTGCATTTATCAAGATCTATTGCCATACCCCATTTTCTTTTCATCTTTGAATCTTTTACTATCATAATTCACCTCTTAGCTGATTTTGACACGAGTTGACCACCAGTCTGCTATCCCTGTAAGCGGATCAATATCTGCGGTCATAATCTTTTTAGGGTTAACCCCTTTATCATTACCATATTTTGTATATGATTCATGACCGAATCCGAGAGGTATGGCCACAGTTTCTGGTGCAACTGTATCAGTTAAATGAACATAGGCTTTGATCTTGCCTCTTGCTGAGGTAATTTTAATTGAACTACCTTCAGAGAACCCATACTTTTTGGCTGTGTCTTTGTTCATCTGAACATAGAATTTACCCAGTTTTAGTATTGTAGGATCTATGCTCTTAAGGACATAAGGGAAGGCAAGACCTTCACCATTGCATACAAGAGGAACTTCCATTGGAACTAAAGTCACAGGATATTCCTTGTCTGTAAGTTTTTTCTCATAGAGATCAATGTCATTTTTGATTTTATCAACATTGAAAGAGAAAGAACCTGCAGCGACTTCTTTATTTGATATGTTATAAACGTCTGAAACTTGTTTTGGCATAGCTGCCTTTGCTTTCTCTACCATTGAAGCAAGGGATATTATTATTTCCTTTGCATCCTTGGCTTCATTTTGCTTAATTACTGCAGCTTTATTTTGTGGAGTTTCCACTTCAAGGAATGACAGAGTTGGCAGTATGTAATCAGCATATGCAGCAGAGTCATTGATGAGAGGAGTGATAGCCACCACCAGCGCTTTTCCCATTTTTTTCTTCAATTCTTCGCCATAGACGCTATTGTGCACAGGATTTGAATTGTTAAGAATTAGTATGGAGAAGTTGCCCTCTTTTGCAAATTTATCAATTCCTGAGAATTCTGCTACATAGGATATTTCACTATCTTTAACCAGGGAAGCAGCCCTTGATTTCACCAGTGTGTTAAGGCAATAGACTGCAATAATCTCTGCAGATGAACCGCTCATTCCATAAGCGCCTTTGCCAGCTACTGCAACTGGATTTTTTGACTGAGCAAAGTCATTGGCAATCTTTTTGATTTTATCTTCTGCTATGCCAGTGAGAGCAGCCACTTTTGAGAGAGGGAATTTGTTGATTATTATCTGAGACCATTTAGCAAAGTCTGCACCAGTGGAGGTCATTCTCTTTTCTGTAATGAGATAGTTTGCTATACCAAAGGCAAGAGCAGCCTCGCTTCCTGGTTTTATTCCTACAAATTCATTGGCAACAGAAGCAGTTCTTGTGCATACAGAGTCAACCTGGACTAATTTAACTCCTTTCTTTTTCCAGTCTACAAAAACCTTCTGCATTTCAACAGGATTTCCCCATCCTTCAATTAATTTTGCACCAAAGCTTAAAACATAATCTGTAGCTGCAAAATCATATTTTATATATCCACCAAGAGCCTGTGATGTTAATGATTTCCATGTTGGCTCGTAGTATACGTTGTTACTACCAACAGCTCTTACAAATTTTTCCATTAAGAGGCCATTGATTGATTCATTTTTATTCACAGCAGCAATGGAATTGGCTTTTCCCTCAGATATAGCCTTGTTTATTTGAGCAGAAATATCTTTTAAAGCCTCATCCCATGAAACCGCTTTAAATTTACCAGAACCCTTTTCCCCACTTCTTTTTAATGGGGTTGCAACTCTCTCTGGATGGTAGAGTAATTGTAAAGCATTGAGGCATGAAGGGCATACACCTTCTTTTGATTCAATCTTAACTGCACGCTCTCCAATTTTTCTCACAGAAACCTTGCAGCCATTGACACAGGATTCACTTATTGCCTGAACATATTTTTCTACACCACCAGCGGGCACGTATTGATCCTGTGACCATTCAACAAGCCACTGAAATCCAAGAAAGGGAGCCCCGGAGAATGTATAGCCGGCAACACCGCCAACAACAGCGCCGGCGCCGATCTTCAAAAAATCCTTCCTATCTATTTTCTTCATAAGATTATATTACTCCTATACTATTCTTAGTCGTGGCACACTGCGCACTTATTGCTTATATGAAGTGCTGTATGACAATCCATACATTGCCCCATTAGCATCTTTCCTTTTATCATGTCACCATTGATGGAGTTGGCTTTGTCACCGTGACATGAACCGCAGCGGGCTTTCTTCCTGCCATCTTCAAATTGAGCAGTCATAACGACCTTGTGGCTAAAATACACAAGATCCGGCTGTTTTGCCCAGGATGTCCATGGTTTGTCTGTATCCTTATAGGAGTCAAACATGGGTTTTCTTCTGGGAACATTTGGATCGTTTGAATTCAGAACACCATCTCTGGCATGGCAGGATGTACACTGCCCAACTGTTGGTATTCCGAGGAAACGACCATTTTCCTCATAACCATGACAAACCTCACAGTTGCCGTTAATTGCAGCAAGTTGCATGTGTGATTTGTGATTGAAAGGCAGCTTCTTTGCAGCATCAGCTTGCATAAAGTCTGCACAACCCTTAGATGATATTCCGAGGAAGATCCAGGTAAATAGTATAAAAGGGGTAAAAAAAAGCAGCAATGAACGTCTCACAAAAATTCTCCTTTTGCTTTTTATTTTTGTAAAGAGTTTAGTTCTTTAAAACGACTAAAACGAACCGGCGACAGAGTAAAACTCTGTCAATTTTATAATAATCCACTTAGTGGTTTAAAATAATTAAATGAAATGTCAACTAAAATTATAAAAATTTTAAACCAGCGGGACGGTTATTTAATAAAATTTTAATATTCTAAAATTTGATACTTTTTTCTTTGAAATTATAAACGCATAGATAAGCTCTTTTGATTTTATATCAGTAATTATTTCTAAATATAATTTTTAGTGTAAAATCAAGAAAATATTATCCCCGAAGAGGAAGGCTTTGGGAGTAATAGAGTATTTTTTATTTTAAAATAAGTTAAGGAATAAATACTGATTTTATATTGACAAAAGTGCTGTCTCTTTCAAAAAGGCGCTATGAAAAGATTTTTTGAAAAATTTTTTACAAGGGAATTGTTTTTAAAGGTGGGCAAGTATATTTTGATTTTTCATATTTGCTATATTAGCTTTATTGCTGTGTTTTCCCTTGTGTATAGATTTGTGAATCCACCTGTTTCATCTTTGCAGATATACAGGTTAATTTTTAACTCATACAGCACAAAAAAGCATTATAATATATCTATTGGAACTGTGCCAAAGAGATACCAGAGGCTTTTGATCTCTGCAGAGGATCCGAATTTTTATAGACACCATGGAATTGATCTGGAAGCAATGGAAACAGCTATTAAAACAAATCTGCGCTATGGGAAAAAGCTTTCTGGGGCCAGCACTATCACTCAGCAGCTTGCAAGGACTCTCTTTCTATTTCCTGATAAGCTCTATATTAGAAAATACCTTGAAATCATTGCAGCCTTGACCATGGATGCAATTATACCAAAAAAGCGAATTCTTGAATTATATCTAAATAATGCAGAATGGGGTAGAGGGGTTTATGGTATTCAAAGTGCCTCTTACTACTACTATAGGACCTCCCTTACGAACATTTCCGATGATCAGGTAATAAGGCTTTTGAGTTTGCTGCCATCCCCTTGCAAATACTCGCCTCAAACTTTTGAAAAGAGAAAGAGATTGCTCAATAGATATAAAGAGCTTGGTGAAACTCTGGAAGTCTTAAATTCCAGAAGTTAAGGGTTTGCCATGAGAGATGTCCATGTCTTAAATACCATTCCAGTTGTCTTTCCAGAGAGAGAGATTCTTTTCAGGCTTAAATTTAATATACACAAGACTGAGCTTGATGAGAGACAGAGGGAAAAATTCAAATCTATTATGATGAAGGCCTTTGCTCTATGTAAACCCACTGGTGCGTGGCTTGAGTTGCCTTTGCTTTTAAATGACGGCAGCAGAGTTGTCTTTGAAGGTGGCTATGAAATAAAGAGCCATTCAATTGCTGAGCTTTTAAGAAATTGTGATAGCGCATTTTTTATGGGGGTAACTGTTGGTGGTGCAGTCTCTGCTCTTGCAAATGAGTATATAAATGCAGGTGATGGAGCCTTGGCTCTAATTGCTGATGCTGTGGGGAGTGAAACTGCAGAGGCTGCTATTGATTGGCTTAATTCATACCTCGCGGGATATGCTCGGCGAAAGGGCAAGGTTTTAACATCTCAGAGGTTTTCTGCGGGATATGGAGATTTTCTGCTTGAAAATCAAAGGCTTTTTTATGAAATTCTTGATTTACAAAATTTTGGGGTCTCTCTCACTGATACCTTTATTTTTGTGCCAGAGAAGACTGTAACAGCAATTGTGGGAGCAGCAAATACCAGCTCCATGGAGGGAAAATGACTAAAAATGATTTTTTAAAGCTTATATCATCAAAAATTGTTATTCTTGATGGTGCTACTGGAACTGAGCTTGTAAAGAGAGGGATGCCAGCTGGTGTTTGTCCTGAGTTATGGTGCATGGAGAACCCCGCTGCAATACAGGATGTGCAGAGATCTTATATAAATTCGGGAAGTGATATTATATATGCTCCAACCTTTGGTGCTAATAGATGTAAGCTTGAAGAGTTTGGTCTTGGTCATAGGGTCTATGAAATAAACAAAACCTTAGCTTTGCTTTCAAAGGAATGTGCAAAAGATTCCTTTGTCTTTGGGGACCTTGCTCCTACAGGAAGATTTATTGAGCCCTTTGGAGAGCTTCCCTTTGAAGAGGCTGTCTCAGTGTATAAAGAACAGGTTTCTGCTTTGATAGATGGAGGAGTTGATGGCTTTGTCATTGAAACCATGATGGATATTCAAGAGGCAAGAGCAGCTTTAATAGCAGTTAAGGAATCCTGCGATCTCCCTGTTATGGTCACTATGACCTTTGAAAAAGATGGTAGAACTCTCAATGGCACAGATCCAGTCTCTGCTTTGATTACTCTTCAGTTTCTTGGTGCTGATGCAGTGGGATGCAATTGCTCAACAGGGCCTGCTGATATGCTTGCTGTAATAAGAGAGATGAATAATGTTGCAAGAGTCCCTTTACTTGCAAAGCCCAATGCAGGGATGCCAAAGCTTAAAGATGGCGTGACAGTCTTTGATATGGGGGCTGTTGAATTTGCCTCTTATGCTGATGACTTTATTAAGGCAGGGGCAAATATCCTTGGTGGATGTTGCGGGACTACTCCAGATCACATATTTGAACTGGCAAAAAACCTTAAGGGCAAGATTGGCCATGGTAAGAGGAAGATGGGGCTTTCTGCTCTTTCCTCTGCAAGAAAAAGCGTTTTTATTGGAGGAGGTAGGCCTCTCTCTGTTGTTGGAGAGAGGATAAACCCCACAGGTAAAAAGGCATTGCAGGGAGAGCTTCGTGAAGGCAAGCTTTCCATTGTTCAGGAATTTGCCCTTGAGCAGGAAAACCACGGAGCAGCTATCCTTGATGTCAACATGGGACTTTCTGGAATTGATGAAAAGGAGATGATGCTTAAGTCTGTTAAGGTCCTGGCAAGGATGTCTTCGTTACCTCTTTGTATTGACTCCACAAATCCTGAAGTGGTTGAGGCAGCTTTAAGGATCTATCCCGGTAGAGCTCTGGTAAATTCTATTTCTGGAGAAAGGGATAGGATTGAAAGAATGCTCCCTGTTGCTGCAAAGTATGGTGCAATGTTTATACTCCTCCCCCTTGATGACAGGGGAATACCAGAGACAGTTGATGAAAGAAAGCGCATTGTCAATTATGTAATATCAGAGAGCTCAAAATATGGATACACAACAGAGGATATTGTTGTAGATGGTCTTGTAATGACAGTGAGCTCTGATATTAAGGCTCCTGCTCGCACCCTTGATCTCATTGAATGGTGCTCAAGAGAGCGAGGTGTTAATACAATTTGTGGGCTCTCCAATGTTTCTTTTGGATTGCCTGCCCGTGAATGGATTAATAGCTCATTTCTTGCAATGGCTATATCCAGAGGGCTTACCATGGCTATAGCAAATCCAGCCTCTCAACAGCTGATGAATACTCTCTATTCCTGTGATGCCCTTGCAGGGAGAGATAAAAATCTTACCTCCTATGTAAACAGATTTTCTGGTGTTACCTCTGAATCCACTTCAAAGGCAGAAGAGCTTACGCCAGAGAGGGCTGTATTTGATGCAGTTTTAAGAGGGAGAGATGATTTAATTGAAAAGACTATTCAGTCTGCCCTTGATGCAGGAATTTCTCCTCAGAATATAGTTGATAATTCTCTTATACCTGCCATCACTCTTGTGGGGGATAAGTATGATCGCAAGGAGTATTTTTTGCCACAGCTTATTATGAGTGCAGACACTATGAGAAAGGGATTTGCATACCTCGAGCCTTTGCTTATAAGAGAAGGTGAGGTGGAAACTGAAGGCAAGATTGTAATTGCCACTGTTAAGGGTGATATTCATGATATTGGCAAAAATATAGTTGCATTGATGTTGCGTAATTATGGCTTTGATGTTGTTGATTTAGGAAAGGATGTCCCTGCGGAGGTAATACTTCATAAGGCTTGCGAGGTAAAGGCAGATATAATTGCTCTTTCTGCTTTGATGACTACTACAATGACAGAAATGAGAACTGTCATTGATCTTTGCAGAGAGAGAAAATTGCAGTTTAAATTTATGATAGGTGGAGCTGTGGTTGATCAAAATTATGCTGATGAGATTGGAGCCGATGGTTACTCAAAAGATGCTATGGATGCTGTAAAACTTGCAAAGGCTCTTATGAATAGTTAGATGTAGGCAATGGGCTATCCTCTTTTGGATAGCCCATTGATTATTTAAAATGTAAGTTTGATTTTACCAACCTCAACCAGAGGATGATCATCAAGGATTTTTCTTAGTTTAATTATCTCTCCAAATTCACCGGCGGCAATTCCCTCTGCTGTAAATGTATAGTCATGTGTTGGTGCATATAACTCTGTTCCTTTGGCCTCACTGTCAATTATTTCAGAAGGATTATATTTTTCCAGAGTGACACCTTGAGGAAGCTTTGATAGTATAGCTTTGATCTCTTCTCCATACTTCTTTGCATAGGCTCTTGCTTCAAAGGAAAATGAAGAGGATTTTATTTCTTTAAATGATTTAATATATTTTGCTTTTATAAAGCGCATCTCCCCTCTTTTCTCAGAGGCCTCTTTCAGTTTTTTAAAGAATTCCTCTTCCATAATAATATGGTGAAGTCTTGTCTTTAAGGATGCCCATTCTTTTATGATCTCTGTAAAAGTTTCTGCTTCGATATTATGCTCTTTAGCTGAATACCACTCCCAGTTCCCATCTTGTCCAAGCATAAAGCCTTCGAGCATTCCATATATTATATCAAGATTTCCCTCAAATACCACTTCATAAAATTTTTTGCTCATGTTATCCTCCAGTTTATTTAAAAGAATATATAGGTTACCAGGATAAATACCGGAATGAGAATTGGTATTGAGTATTTAAACATGTAGCCAAAAAAGCTTGGCATTGGCACACCCCATTCCTCTGCAATGGATTTTGTCATAAAGTTTGGAGCATTACCAATATATGTATTGGCACCCATAAATACTGCACCTGCACTTATGGCAAGAAGTGTGCTGGCATGTGTTGTCATAAGGTCAACGGGGTTTCCTCCTGCTGTATTAAAAAATACAAGATAGGTTGGGGCATTGTCAAGGAAGCTTGATAGAATCCCTGTGGCCCAGAAGAAGTGTGAATTAATAAATTCGCCGCTGCTATCAACTACTCCTTTTATGACAGCACCCATTGGACCATCTGCACCTGCCTTAAGCATTGCAATAGGAGTTACCATTGTCATAAATATTGTAGCAAAGAGTTTGGCTACCTCTTTTATTGGCTCCCAGTTAAATCCATTGCCTTCTCTTATCTCTGGTTTTGAAACTTTCAGAGAAACAAAAGTTATAAGTAGCAAAAGAGCTACCTGAAGTATTGTTGCACTTGGAACCTCTACATAGTGAATTGTAAAGGCTGTTCCAAGATTAAGGCTTGATGATAAGACTGCAAGGACAATGCATGGTAGAAGAATCATATTGGGCACGCCAACGAGTTGAAGTTTTTCTTTGTTATCTGAGTTATCTGACACTGCTGGCTTTTCTTCCTGTTTGTAGTAAATAGTATCCATAATAAAGAAAATTACAAGGAGAATACCGACAACAAAAGCTACAAGAGGCAGCATGTGAACTACTGTCCAGAAGAAATCGACCCCTTTTAAAAATCCAAGAAACAAAGGTGGATCCCCAAGGGGAGTGAGACCGCCGCCAACATTGGCCACTACAAATATTACAAATACTACAATGTGAACCTTTTTCTTTCTCCATTGATTTGCTCTTAGAATAGGCCTTATTGTAACCATAGCAGCGCCAGTTGTTCCCATGAGGCTTGCAAGAATTCCACCTATGAGTATCATTATTGTATTTACCTTTGGAGTTCCTGCAAGATCGCCCTTAAGCTGAATCCCTCCAGCAACTGTAAAGAGGGCAAGTAGCAGAGTAATAAAAGGAATGAATTCAAGAATGTAGACCTCAAGTAAATAGAAAGTCCCTGTGCCCAAACCAAAGTAAAAGCTAAAGGCAACAAAAAATACAATCCACCAGAATAGTGATACCTTGCCATAGTGGTGATGCCAGAAATGAGGTGTGAGCAGAGGAAATAGCGCTATTGAAAGTAAAATTCCACAAAATGGTATAATCCATAGTAAGCTAAGATTTTTTGCATCAATGTGTGGAGCATGATGAATCTCGCCTTCTCCATGGGGAGCGCTATTTTCGTTGTGAACAGTCTCTGTCTTAACAGAGCTGTGAGGATCTGTTTTCGCTGATTCTCCATAGGCTTTTATAAACAGGGGGGATAAAAGCATTATGGAGACAGCTGCTAAGGAGATTAACTTTTTCATTGTATACCCCAAAATATGTAAATTTTATCATCTTAATTTGCAAAGAGAGAGCTTTGAATTAAGATAAAATATCAGGCGATATGATTTATTTTTCCTTTTACATGTCAAATAAAAGTATAATAATATTATAAATATTTTTCTATTAATTTTACTCAAAAAACAAAATTTATGATGAAACATAAAGCTACCTTATCTGAAAATAATGTGCAAGAACTATTAAATGGGGAGTTAAAGAATTTTAAATTTATCTTAAAGTCTCCATGTACACTGAACCCTTTTGTCAACAGAGAATTTTTAAAATACTGGCAGTAAAACCTATTGATATTTTGTAGATAAGTGAAAAGATATTTTGAAAAGTATGCTGATGTGTATCTGGAGGCTTATCTGTTAGGTATAGAATTTAGTAAAACTAAAGGAAATATAGTTGGCTTCGGCCTGGAGAAAATAAAAATTTAAGATGTAAAATTTAAAAGATGAAATTATTAACTTTTTAAGGATTGATTATTAGTGTTTTTTGAACTTAAATTAGATTATAATATGAGCGGGTGATGGGAATCGAACCCACGCTATTAGCTTGGAAGGCTAACAGCTCAAAAAATACTACACAAATATGTATGTTTTATCATGTTTTATAATGCTTTTGCTTGACATTATATATAAAAATGTTCAGAAAAATCATAAAAAATACTTGCAATATGACAGTGTATGCACTATTATGCTTTTATCTATCTGTAAGTTTATCTGTAACCAAATTTTAATAGATAGATAAAAAAACCTGATTTTTTCAGGGATACGGAGGGCATAATGAATGGGAAACCATTTACTGTATTTAAACGAAAAGGACAAAAGGTGTATTATTGTCAATTCAAGTTGTCTGATGGAACTTGGAGTAATGCAAAAAGCACAGGAGAGACTGCAAAGGGCAGAGCGGAGACCTGGGCTATTGAGTATCTGCAAAAAGGCAATGGGAATATAGTTGTAAAAGAGAATGTAACTTTTGAGCAATTCAGCAAAGGCTTTTTTGACTGGAACGGGGCATGGGCTACAGATAAGAAG
>MWCI01000059.1 GCA_002069965.1 Spirochaetes bacterium ADurb.Bin218
TGCAGAGGAAGCACTTTCTCAGATAAAGCAGAAGAAATACCAAGAGGCCTTTATTGGTAGTGGCAGGGAGATTTACCTTGTGGGAATAAACTTTGACATGGATAAGAGAAATATTGCCCAGTATAAATGGGAAACTTTTTAGAAAATAGAAAACTTTTGTGGTAAAATTCACTCCATTTTGTCATAAAAAATCTCAACAAAAAGTGCAAAAAAATTTGACAAAAAAACATAGTATTACAGGATCCCAAAGAGCCGGTTGTGGACTGACATGTCAGTTTACAAATAACAACGTATATAAATCAACTATTAAAATATAAATATGGAAAGTTTCTTTCCAGAGGGGGCAAAAATGAACATGATTGAAAAACAAGTTCACATGTATGGCAAACCTGGAGTTGTCACTGATGACGTTGTCAAGGTTGTTGACGATGTCATTAACTATGTTGGCAAGGAAATCAACTTTGCAACATCTCTTGGCCTTGGGAAATCAGTTCTATTCATCAATGAACTATATAGAAGGGCTAAGGAAGATCCTACAATTAAGCTCAAAATTATGACAGCCCTTTCCCTTGAAAAACCAGTTGGCAAGAGCGGACTTGAGCAGAGACTCATTGGACCTCTTGCTGATAGGATTTTTGGTGGATGCCCTGATCTTGAGTATATGAAGGACTTAAGAGAAGGCAAAATGCCTCCCAATGTTGAGCTCTGGGAGTTTTACAGCAAAGCTGGTTCTATTCTACATAGACCAACTCAGCAGAGGCGACATCTCCCATCAAATTATACTCATGTATCAAGGGATGCCTATTTTACACAAAACACCAATGTCTTTGGTCAGATGCTATCAAGTAGAGAAATTGGCGGCAGAACAGTTTATTCTATGGGATCCAACACAGACATAAATGTAACTGCAAATCTCTTTCTCAATCAGGGCAAGGCAGAGGGTAAAAGACAGGTGCTAATTGGTGAACTCAATGAGAACCTGCCTTTTATGTATGGAGATGCAGTATATGAGGCGGAAAAATTCGATGTTATTTTAAAAGGCCCTCAGTATAACTACAGACTCTTTGGGCCTCCAAAGGATCCTGTTTCTTTAAGAGATCATATGATTGGACTTAATATCAGCACACTCATAAAAGATGGAGGAACTCTTCAGGTTGGGATTGGTTCTCTGGGAGATGCAATCGTAGCCGCCCTTGATATGCGACATAGCCACAACGAACTATACAATGAGGTTATAGAAAAATCAGGCATAAAAGAGCGCTATAAAGATCTTATTAATAAATTTGGGGGCACTGGGACATTTGAAGAGGGGCTATATGGCTCATCTGAGATGTTTGTAGATGCTTTTTTACAACTTTACAAAAAGGGAATTCTCAAAAGAAAGGTCTATGACAACATAGCCATTCAAAAGCTTGTGGATGAGAAAAAGCTCTCTGAAGATTTTATACCAGAAAACATACTTGAACTGCTTTATGAAAAAGATGGTATCCATCTCCATCTCAGGGAAAAGGACTTTAATATGCTCACAGAATTTGGCATACTTAAAGAGGGTCTCTCATTTAAAGATGGCTATATATATGACGGTGATAAAAAGTACTCAGCAGATCTCCATGTAAAAGAGAATATGGAGGCCATTAAAAAGCTTCTGGGGAAAAAGCTCAAAAAAGGGCAGATAATACTTGCGGGCTTTTTCCTTGGTCCTGAGTCTTTTTACAAGGCACTAAATGAGATGAGCGAAGAGGAGAGATCTCAATTTGGGATGTCTGGCGTTGAAAAGGTTAACCAGCTTTATGGAGATGCCGAGCTTAGAACTATCCAGAGAAGAGCAGGCCGTTTTGTTAACACAGGAATGATGGTGACACTAAATGGATCTATAGTGTCAGATCAACTGGAAGACGGTAGAATTGTAAGCGGCATAGGGGGTCAATTCAACTTTGTGACAATGGCTCATGCAATTCCAGACGGGAAGCTCATAATGGCAATAAGATCTACCCGTGGCAGTGGTAAAAATGTTAAGTCAAACATAATATTCAAATACGGCCACTGCTCTGTCCCTAAGTACTGGAGAGATATCTTAGTAACTGAGTATGGCATAGCTCATCTGCGAGGGCTTTCTGAGGAGCAAATAACTCAGGAGATAATAAAAATTGCAGATTCAAGATTTCAGCCTTCTCTTATAAAAGAAGCAAAAAAACATGGGAAGCTTGCACCAGAGTGGGAACTCCCAGAGGAATACAGAAACAACTATCCAGAAAAATACGAAAAACTTATCAGGGAGTATCAAGTAAAGGGATATTTTAAGCAATTCCCCTATGGAACAGATCTCACTCAAGAGGAGGCCATACTTGGAGGTGCTCTAAAGGGTCTTCTGGCATATAAGGCGGACAAGCCTATAAGGACTGCCCTAAAACTCATAGCTGAATTCTTCAAGCCAGTTCCCCCAAAAGCACTCCCCTATCTTAAGAGGATGAGTCTGGAAAAGCCATCAGGTCTTATGGAAAAGCTGGAGCAAAAAACTGTCCTCTTTGCTTTACGCAATGCTGGCCGAATATAATTTGACTAAAAGATATAAAGATCTAAAAATGCCCCAAAATTGGGGCATTTTTATTATCCTGTATAAAACTTCGTGATATGAATCTTACACTTAAAGAATCAACATTTTCTCTAATGAACTATCTCGGCAAACATAAAATTCCTTTTATTTTTATCATAGACTTTGAAATGGAAAATCCAATTGCAATCCCTCTTTCGGAAATAGAGCATCATGAGATTTTATATGACATGGAAGGCTTTGCAAACTTTAATCCTGGTGAAAAATGCATCTCGCCAAAAATTGAATTTCAAAAAAAAGCTATCTCCTTCTTTAAATACAAAAAATCCTTTGACCTTGTGCAAAAAAATCTAAAAGAAGGTAATTCATACTTGCTAAACCTTACTTTCCCGACAAAAATAAAAACCAATCTTACTCTAAAAGAAATATTTTATTTAAGCAAAGCAAAATACAGGCTATATTTTAAAGATCTATTTATAGTATTTTCACCAGAGACATTTATAAAAATATATAACAACAAAATATACTCATTCCCAATGAAAGGAACAATTAAAGCAGATATCCCTGATGCTGAAAAAATTCTTATGGAAGATGAAAAAGAAAAGGCAGAGCATATAACAATAGTTGATCTTATCCGCAATGACTTAAGTATAGTCGCAAAAAATGTTACTGTAACCAGATTCAGATACCTTGATGAAGTAGAAACCCACAGTGGGAAACTATTGCAAACAAGCTCAGAGATATGTGGAGAGTTACCACCTCACTGGAATGCCCATATAGGCGACATTCTTATATCCCTTCTACCTGCAGGTTCTATTACAGGCGCGCCAAAGAAAAAAACAGTGGAGATAATAAAAAAATCCGAGATTGATTCTCGGGGATTTTATACTGGAATATGTGGATATTTTGACGGCTCTTTTCTTAATAGTGCTGTAATGATAAGATTTATAGAAAAAAGGCATAATAATCTAATTTACAGAAGCGGTGGTGGAATCACCATATATAGCGATCCAGAATCTGAATATAAGGAAATGGTGGATAAGGTATATGTCCCTTTTTGTTGAATCGATAAAACTCTCAGATGGAATTCTTTTTAATCTTAAATATCATCAACGCAGAATGGATAAAACAATCCTGGAGTGCAAAGGCAAGAAAAATATTATAGATCTTG
Source organism: Spirochaetes bacterium ADurb.Bin218 (assembly GCA_002069965.1). GTDB lineage: Bacteria > Spirochaetota > UBA4802 > UBA4802 > UBA5550 > UBA5550. The sequence goes on from MWCI01000059.1 coordinate 3,723, forward strand.
CAGAGAGGATCAATGTCCCAGAGCAATTTTGTAATGGTCTCTATAAGGTCAGAGTTCTGTATGATGATGTAATTAGGGAAGTCCAATTTCTCCCCTATACAAGGCGACATCCCGCAAATTTAAAACTTGTAGAGGCAAATATAGATTACTCTTTTAAGTATGCAGATCGTAGCTCCATAAATAAATTGCTGGAAGAGAATAAAACTTTTGATGACATAATCATTACCACCAATGGACTTCTACGAGATTCCTCATCGGCAAACATAGCCTTTTATGATGGGGAAAAATGGCTAACACCAACTAAGCCCTTACTTTATGGCACAAAGCGAGAGTATCTCCTGGAGGAGGGCAAAATTGTAGAAGAAGAAATTAGCACCAGGGATATAAAATTTTTCTATAAGGTTTCACTAATCAATGCCATGCTCGACCTTGAAGAAATTGCAATCCCTGTGCTAAATATTTTTTAGTTCCATAAAGTTCTTTCCACTATATGAAGATGAGTCTTTTCATCCTTAAAATCAAAATCCTCATATATTCTCCGGAATCTGTTTTCGCAATTAATTATATTATCAGTTAAAATAACGACCCTGAGCCTGTTGTAATTTAAAGAATCTCTCTCCTGAAGACCATCAAGAAAAATAGCTCTTAAATCTCCTGAAGAAATATCCTCCTCATCAACAATATAAATCAGAAGTCTGTCACCGATTAACACTCTTGATGTGAGTGTTATACCAGAAGGCAAATAAAAATTCTTCCTGTGATCAATCCGAGCAAATACAGAATTGTCACAGCCACAGCCAAGAATATCAATGGCAAAATTTTTAATTCTTTCTTTTTCCATTTTTGCTCCTCCTGTTTTTTCAGGTTGCCGAAGTTTATTAACCTCGACAACCCTCTAACTCTACAGTTCAAAACAATAGGAGCTTTTCAACCATTTTTTCCATCTCAGTCTCTGGCAAATTATTATAAAAATTTGCCTTCATATTATCTTTAATCTCTACAACTTTGCCAAGCCTCAGGATCTTTCTCCTGTCTCCATCAGCAAAATATTCCTTGAGTTCTTCCATATATTTTAAAGACTCATTTTTAAGTCTCACTCTATCCAGTTTTACAAGGTTTTCCCTTTCAAATCTTTCCCTTGCAGCCTGAGAAATTTCAATTGAATCACTACCTTTTCGATAGCTACTTGCTTTGCCATGAGATCTTTCATAATGGACCAAATCCCCTTTTGGCTTGTTCCCACCTATTGATGCAGATTCTGGAAAATGTATAGCGTTCATAGTCGCCTCCTTTTCCTTATTATGTCACATAAACCCTTACCTTCCTTCTCACAAGGAAAGCCTGTTATAATATTCGGAATAATTCCTAAAAACTTAAGAAAAATATCTAAATAAATTTTAAGTTGACTTAAATTTTGGAAAATTCACTCTATGAAAATAATTTAAATAAATTTTTTCATAGACTCAATCTTATATCAAGAGGGAATACCATGAAAATTACAGAGGGCATTTATGGGTATATATGGAAGGGAATTTTTGAAAACAATTGCAATAGCTTTTACTTTGGCGAGCCTTTCAATATTCTCTTTGATCCTGGTTTAAAAAATTATACAGACATGCTGTTGAAGCAGATGAGGGACGATGGCCTTGACGCAGATAAAATTGCCTATGTCATAAATACACATTCCCATCCAGATCACTTTGAAGGCACAGTAAACTTCACATCAAAGGGAATTCCAGCAGGGATGCATAAAGAAGAAATAATATTTCTAAAACAACTGGGGCCTCTTTTTTTCCAGATGATGGGAATGCAATTTCCAGATCTCAAATTCGATATAGAACTCGAAGAAGGCCTGTGGCACATTGGAGAGCATTCCCTTGAAATTTATAAAACTCCTGGCCACTCCCCTGCTTCCATATGTATTTACTGGAAAGAAAAGAAAACACTGGTTTGCGGAGATTTAGTCTTCAATAGCAGCTTTGGCAGAGTGGACTTTCCCGGTGGCAATGCAAAACTTTTGAAAGAAAGCATTGATAGAATTTCTCAGCTGGACATAGAGTATCTGCTCCCAGGCCATATGGATATAGTTGCAGGAAAAAACAATGTTATCAAAAACTTTGAAGTGATCAAGCAATACCTTGAATTTATTTAAGATACAATCCTTTCATGGATTGTATCTCTTTACCAGTGGTATTCTTCTACCTATACCAAAGGCCTTTGAGGTAACTTTTATTCCAGGTGCAGCCTGAAATCTCTTGTATTCATTCATATTTATAAGTCTCAGAGTATATGCAACAGTTTCTCTCTCATAACCTGCTGCAACTATCTCCTCAAGGGAAAGCTTTTGCTCTATATATAGCTCTATTATCCCATCTAAGATCTCGTAAGGGGGCAAAGAGTCCTGATCCTTCTGACCAGGCCTTAACTCAGCGGAGGGGGCTTTCTCTATTATCGCCCGCGGGATAAGATCAAATCCCGCATCTTTGTTTATCCTCTCTGCAATTTTATAAACAAGAGTTTTTGGCACATCAGAGATAACAGCCAGCCCACCGCACATATCTCCATAAAGAGTGCAATATCCTGTTGCAACCTCAGATTTGTTTCCTGTTGAAAGAAGCATTGCACCAGTTTTATTGCTCACAGACATAAGCAGCACTCCCCTGATTCGGGCCTGTATATTTTCCTCTGTTACATCCTCTGGCAGATCTCCAAATATTGCTTTTAAATCCCTTTTAAACTGTTCAAAAAGATCTGCTATTGCAATGGTTTCAATTCTCATGGCAAGATTTTTTGCCAGAGCATAAGAGTCATTTACACTTCCTGAGGAAGAGTAGACAGAAGGCATTGTTATACCAAAAACATTCTCTGGCCCGATGGCTTTACATGCGATAACTGCTGTTAAGGCTGAGTCTATGCCACCACTTAACCCAAGGACTGCCTTTTTAAAACCACTTTTGCCCATATAGTCCCTAAGTCCAAGGATCAGTGCATTTATTATATCATCAATATCATCAACCTCACTATTAAGCTCATTGCCAATATTGTGATCAAAAACAAGCAAATCCTCACCGAAGCCCTTTGCATGTCTGTATAGTTCCCCTTTCTGATTTACACAAAAGGAATTGCCATCAAAGACCAGAGAGTCATTGCCGCCAACCTGATTTACATATATAATGGAAAGATTCAGTTCTCTTGATATATTGCGCAACATTTCCATACGAATTTGTCTCTTCCCTTTTATATAAGGGGAGGCAGATATGTTTATAATGAGATCTGCCCCTTTATCTTTGAGAATTTTTACAGGATCAAGCCTATATCCTCTTAGATCTAAAAAGCGGCTGTTGTCCTTTGACAAAGCTGCCCATATATCCTCACATATAGTTATTCCGATCTTTATACCCTTTAACTCAAAAACCCCCCATTCAGTGGCTGGAGAAAAATATCTGTATTCATCAAAAACATCATATCCAGGCAAGAGTGTTTTATTTTGTCTGAATATAATCTCACCCCGTGAAATAACTGCTGCTGAGTTATAAAGCATAGGAGGGTTGTCATAATCAAAATCTATATATCCAACTACAACTGTTGAATTTATATCTTTGCAATACTGAGCTATATCCTTCAGGGAATTAAGATTATCCCTTACCAGTTTAGTGTTTTCAAGAAGATCCATTGGAGGATAGCCGATTGTAGCAAGTTCAGGAAAAATAATCAAATCTGCTCCATTTCCCTCAGCTTTTTTTATATAATCTAAAATCTTTTTCTTATTTCCTTCAATATCTGCTATAATTGGATTTATCTGAGCAATTGCTACTTTCATAAAAACCTCTAAGATTGAGTTTATTCACCTCTTCAAAAAGAGACCATTAAAAAATATGCCATTTTTTGTAACATAAAACTTTTTTTTATTCTTATAGTTTAATAAATAATTATTTAACCATTGAAACTTGACAAGATATTTTATATAAATTTAAAGTTATCAAAGTGTAAAATTTTAAATTTAGACAAAGAGGTTGAAAATGCTCAAGAGAATAGGATTGTTTCTTTTAACCAATCTTCTGGTTATAATAACGGTTGGCATAATCCTTTCAATTTTACAGGGAGTTTTTGGTATAAGTGGAAGCGGCATTACAGGACTTGCTATTTTATGCGGCGTCTTTGGTATGGTTGGAGCATTTATTTCCCTTGCTCTAAGCAGAATTGTAGCTAAAAGTGTATACAATATATATGTCATTGAGCCAGATGATCCCAACTTCCAATACAGAGAGCTTTACAATATGGTTGTTCGCCTTTCAAGGCAGGCAAATCTCCCATCAGTTCCAGAGGTTGGCATTTATCAATCTCCAGAGCCCAATGCCTTTGCAACTGGCCCAACAAAAAATAGATCTATAGTTGCTTTTTCTACAGGGCTCCTTGCCTCTATGAATAAAGAAGAGGTTGAGGCTGTTGCAGGCCACGAGATCTCTCACATAGCAAATGGAGACATGGTTACAATGACACTCCTTACAGGTATTGCCAATGCCCTTGTGATGTTCCTGGCTCGTATAATTGCAACTGTAATAGACAATGCCCTTAGAGGTGATGATAACGAAGGTGGTCTTGGATTTTTTGGATATATCATGGTTGTTAGTCTTCTTGAAACCTTCTTTATGCTTCTGGCTTCAATTCCAATTGCAGCTTTTTCAAGATACAGAGAATTTAGAGCAGATGAAGGATCCGCCAAGCTAACCTCTCCACGTACCATGGCTAATGCCTTGAGAGCTATTGCAAGAGCTGCCGGGATGCCAACACCGAAGGATTCCTTTGCCATAGCAAAGATAAACTCAAACAGAAAAGTATCTTTATTTTCAACACACCCTTCAATTGAAGATAGGATTGCTCGCCTGGAGCAAATGATGTGATATAAATCCCCCGTATAAACTCCGTAAAAAATGCCGGTTTTGCCGGCATTTTTTATTCATGGGACATCAAGAGTTCATCATTTGTAAGCTCTTCGTGTTTAACATCATAGAATTTTTTTACAAGGCCATCAACTGTAAGATTTTTCTTTTCCTCTCCTTCAATATCAAGAACAATCTCCCCTTTGTGCATCATTAAAATTCTATTGCCATATTTTATAGCATGGCTCATATTGTGAGTAATCATCATAGCTGTAAGTTTCTTCTCTGTAATAAATCTATCTGTAAGATCAAGTATCAGTGCAGCATTTTTCGGATCTAAAGCTGCTGTATGTTCGTCAAGGAGTATGAGATCTGGATGGCTTATAACCGTCATAAGAAGAGTCAAAGCCTGTCTTTGACCTCCTGAAAAAAGCTGAAGATTATGCTCCATGCGATCCTCCAGCCCCATATCAAGAAGTTTAAGCTCCTCTCTGAATTTCTCTCGCATTTTATTATTCAGGCTTATCTTAAGGCCTTTGAATCCCTTTTTATAACAAATCATCATATTGTCTTCAAGGCTCATATTAGATGCAGTTCCAAGTAAGGGATCCTGAAAAATTCTGCCTATAAACTTTGCCCTTTTGTATTCAGGCATCTTGGTTACATTTATATTATTAAAATATATCTCTCCACCGGTAGGGAAATAAGTTCCGGCAATTGTATTAAAGAGAGTAGTTTTACCTGCACCATTGCTTCCAACAATTGTTATAAAATCACCCTCCCTTACGTGAAGATTAATTCCACGCAGTGCCGTTGTTTCATTTACAGTTCCCTGATTAAAAACCTTTGTAATATTCTCAAGTCTGATCATGACATTTACCTTCTAAAAAAGCTCTTATTTTTTAATTGGGCCAAAAGGAGACATCCAATAATTAGAAGCCCTGCTATGAGTTTAAGATCATTTGGAGTAAGTCCTATATGATATCCATAATATCTCCCTATATACATGATGGCCTTATATATAATTGCGCCAATTAACACCCTCAGTGTTAAGATAGAAATCTTATTTGAAGAAAATATAAACTCCCCTATCATTACAGAGGCAAGACCCATTATAACAATGCCAGAACCAAGGCCTACATCTGCAAAGCCCTGATACTGAGCTGCAAAAGCACCAGAAACTGCAACAAGACCATTAGAAAGCCCCACACCTATTGCCTTCATAATATTTATATTCACGCCCTGAGATATAACCATCTGTTCATTGTTACCCATGGCCCCAAGTGTGAGCCCCATATCTGTGCGAAAAAATAGATCCAGAGAAAACTTTATAATCATAGCCACTATACAGAAAAAAATAAGGACAGCATACTCCTGAGGCAAAAAACCCTGAGTAACCTCAACAACATCTGTTATTATAGTATCTTTCTTTAATAGAGGTAGATTTGCTCTGCCACCAAGAATCCTTATATTTATAGACCAGAGCATTGTCATTGTTAATATACCTGCAAGGAGATTTGGAACCCTGAGCCTGTTATGTATTACAGCAGTAATAACTCCTGCAGCGATTCCCCCTGCAAAGGCAGCAAGCAATGCAAAGATTAAATTATATCCATTGACAATCATAGAAGCCATTATTGCAGCTCCAAGAGGAAAAGAGCCATCCACTGTGAGATCCGGGAAATCAAGAATTCGAAAGGTTATAAAGACTCCAAGAACCATTATTCCATAAATCAATCCTTCCACAAAAATACCCTCAATCATATACCTATCCCCTGATACCAAAAAAATTTCTCTTTTCCAGAAGTTCTTTTATAGAGAAACATGTCAATAAAAATAAGAAAAATCTTATAATCCCTTTGAAAGGCAATGCAAAAATTTTAATTGCCAATTTACGCCTTTTTCTGAATAAACTATTACAACTATTAAATTAAGGAACAATCAGTAATGAAAAAAGCCATAGTATTTGATAGAGACGGCACATTGATAAAAGATAAAGGATACATTAAAAAATCCACTGATGTAGAATTTTATAAGATTGATATAAACTTAATGCAAGCTCTCAATAAACACTTTCTCTTTTTTATAGTAAGCAATCAAGCTGGCATAGGCAAAGGCCTTATATCTGATGATGAAGTCAAAGAGGTTAATTTATACATAGAGAAACATTTCAAAGAGCAAGGTATTCATTTTACAGAAATCTTTTATTGCCCTCACAGTGAAGCTGAGAAATGTCATTGCCGAAAGCCAGAACAGTTCTTCATGGAGATTATAAAATCCAAATATAACATAGATTCTGCTTCTTCTTATATGATTGGAGATCACCCATCGGATATAATCTTTGGCAAGAGAGCCGGATTTAACACTATCTATGTCCTTACAGGGCATGGCAAAAAACATAGAGATGAACTCTCCAAAAAAACTGCAGCCTTTCATGTAACCAATAATATAAATTCAGCTCTTATAAAAATAAAAAGGAACTTTATACATGAAACTCATTAAAATAACGAAAGAATCTGATATTCCACAAAAATATTTTTCTTCCCCTGTGGGATATTTTTTGCGCTATAACAACTTAGGTTTTCCCTTCAAAAAATACAACAACGCAGAGCTTTTAATTGGCATGTGTATGGACAACAGAAAGCATCTTAATATTCCAGACAACTTTGCCTATATAATACGTACAGGTGGCGCAAATCTCAGATATAGCGAATTTAAGGTATCTTATGCAATTGCCATAAGCAAAATAAGGCATATAATTCTCATAGCTCATAATCACTGTGGCATGGTTAATCTCGTATCCAAAAGAGATCTCTTTGTCGAGGGATTAATGGAGGTTGCTCTCTGGGACAGAGAAAGAGCGGAGAGTCACTTTTTAAACTACGCTCCAATGTTTGAGATTGACAACGAAATCGAATTTGTCATTGCAGAGGCAAAGCGCCTGAGGGGAAAGTATAATATAACTGTTGTTCCTATGTTTTACAATGTCGAAAATGGAGAAATATCCCTCATCGATGAGGAATAAAGAATAAAAGAGGTAAATTCTTGCTTATATCTGAATTAAAGACACTCATTGAAGAAAAGGGAGAGATTTGTTCATCAGAGATCTTTGCTATAATAAAAGCTGATAAAGGGCTTATTGAGCATGCTCTAAATCAACTGAAATTAAAAGGAATTATTGAGGAGGTTATCCCGCAAAAGCATTGCCAGGGATGCCTGGCTCAATGCAATATCAAATCAGAAAAAATTTACAGGTTTAATTATTATCATCCTTTGTGATTATCTCTTCAAGCTCGTCAGCCTTTGCTGCTATGTAAATAAGGCTTTTAATAAAACGCCGTGGATCGCAATCCTCAAGCAAAATAGAATTTACAACCACAAGCATATCGCCATCAATAGCCAGTGCACCATAATCAAAAGAAGTATTCTGTTGAAGACAATATTTATATAGCTCTATTGAGTCCTTTTTTATCTTTGCAACATTTGATCTATAGTTGATTACCCTGTCTCCAGACTCATCTTTCTTGAGAGAAACTACTATATCCTGAGATCTGCCATTATCGAAATCAATGGTTGCAGTGTATACACCATTTTTACCCTTATGGAAAGGTATCTTAAATTCAGCAGCAATTGCAGATATAAAGCCATCAAAGATTTCCATTTTCCACCTCTAAGATTTTATATATTAAGTATACTAAATATTTAAAAAAGTCAAGGCATTTAAAAAGATGTATTTATTTTCAGTAATAAATATAGATAAATCTTTATTGGTCAAGCCAGAACTTCTTTGCCAGATAATCTATTCTGGAAGATACATCTCTGTTCCATTTCCTATTAGCTGGGATATCCTCTTTAAGCTTCCACTCATGAGAAGTGTTTTGAAGGTCCTCTTTGAATTCCCAGAGACTGTTATATTCCTTTCCGCTAAGCTTTTCCAGTGCTACAACTTGAGGGAATGTAAACAGACCCTCTGCAATCTCATATTTTATTTTTTCCATATCAACTTTTATATGACGAATCTCTGCCAATTCAATGACTCGTCTTAAATCCTCAGGAGTCAAATCTGAAGCATTTCTATCAAGAGTGGCTTTAAATTCTACATAATTTTGAAATTCTTTGTTAATAAATTCATCCATTGAATTGAAATAAATCCCCTCGGCAATTAGCTTGCGGCTTACATTTTCTGTTATGTTGTATCTAATATTCTTGTAAACCTTCTGTGAAAAAACATTTTGAAAGATATAAAGAGAAATAAAGCATATAAAGCATGCAACAATAGGAGCAGTAACCCATCCAGAGGCTATTCTCCCCAATTGACCAAATTTTATACTCCTCCCACCCTGCAGTAATCCTATACCAATAAGAGCCCCAACAACTGCCTGAGCGCTTGAGACAGGGACAAGAGGTATTGTGGGCAAACCATGGGATGCCAGAAAGCTCTCAAGATTTTGAGATGAAAAAAGAAACAAAACAAATGAAGAAGAAAAAACAACAACAAGAGCAGAGATAGGAGTAAGCTGAATAATACTTGAGCCAACAGTTTTCATAACCTTGTAGGAGTATGTTAAAACACCACTTGCCATTGCCATCCCACCGAGTATAAAAAGCTGCTCCGTTCCTGTAAGCATTCCAAAGGGAGTATTTATCGGATGAAAAGGGGAAACAGTGACAAAGACTCCCATTACATTTGCAATATTATTTGCTCCAAGGGAATAAGCGCCAAATCCCCCAACTACCACCAGACCAATCCTGTTCCAGAAATCTAATATCAGAAGATGAATTCGCACATGATTGAGTATAAATCGGACAAGGAGGTATATCAAAACAGCAAAGATCCCAGTTATAAAGGGGGTAACAACCCAACTTGATACTATTTTTACAAGAGAATTATAATCAATCATAGATCCAGAAAAGAGATTCCAGCCAATTATAGCTCCCACAACTGATTGTGATGTTGAAACAGGCAGATCAAATCTTGTCATAAATAAAATAGCCAGAGCTGTTGATAATGTTACAATGAAAGCCCCTGCAATTTCATTAACAGCGCCCAGCTTACCAAGTGTCAAAGCTGCTCCTGTTCCAGAAATAACAGATCCTAAAATCAGGAAGATACTTGTTACAATAGCTGCTGTGCGAAATTTAACCATATGAGTGCCTATGGCAGTCCCAAAAACATTGCCTGCATTGTTGGCACCATGGGACCATCCAAGAAACAATCCGCTTGAGAGAAAAAAGAGAATAGACATTTTACAC
>MWCI01000060.1 GCA_002069965.1 Spirochaetes bacterium ADurb.Bin218
ACAATATTTACATTGGACTTTTCTAAAAATCCCTGAACTACCTTAAATTCCGATGGAGCTATGGGAGGACCTGAATACTCTGTTTCCCTATACATTGAGTCCCCCTCTTTTTTTATCTCCCTTATGTTTTCAAAGTCAACGATCTTTAACCTATCAAGGACAATTGGATTAGACCAATTATTGCTTGCCATAGTTACAACATCTCTCGGGTCTGCAGAGAGATCTCCATTTACTATAACCTCTCCATGCTCATTTACTATGAAGTTATTGTGGTGAACCCTTATTATACCCTTTTCTCCCATTACAGGATTGCCATTATGAGTCATAAGGATTCCATCTTGATTTATTGTAAAGGAGCCATCCCTTGTATAACGCTCCCCTCTTTCTGTCATAACTGTAAAAAAGCCCCTGCCCTCTATAGCAAGGTCAAAGCTATTTTCTGTGCGTTGCAATGATCCCTGATCAAAATCAGTAAAGACCTCATTTACCTCAACGCCAGTGCCAAGTCTGCCAACATAGGGCATGGTATCATAAGATCCTGCGGGGGTTATTCCAAGTCCGCTTTCGTTTATGCGCCTTATTATCATGTCCGGGAAGGCTTTAAATATTGTAATATCCTTCTTGTATGCAGTCTTATCTACATTGGCAAGATTATTGGCAATGGTATCCATTCTTGCATCCTGAGCCAGCATTCCGCTTGCTCCAGTATAAATTCCACGCAGCATATTACCTCCCTGACAGATAAGGGGATTAATTTTTTAAAAAGTTCCACCCTTCTCCCTTTTAATATCGGCACCAAGGCTTAATAACTTTTCACTTAATTTTTCATATCCCCTATCAGAGTGATAAATTCTTCTAATTTCTGTCTTCCCCTGAGCTGCTAAAGCTGCCAGAACAAGAGCTGCCCCAGCCCTGAGATCTGACATCATTACAGGTGCAGACATCAAATCCTTAACCCCCTTTACTATGGCGATATTACCCTCAAGTGTAATATCAGCGCCCATTCTTCTTAACTCACCAACATGGGTATATCTATTTTCAAAAATAGTCTCTATAATAACACTTATTCCAGGGATAGTAGTTGCCAGAGACATTAAAGGCGCCTGTAAATCCGTTGGAAAACCAGGATAGGGCAGTGTCTTAATCATAAATCCCCTGAGGTTTTTGCCATTGGAAACTCTGATGGAATCTTTCTTTACATCAAGATTGAACCCTGCATATTTTAGGGTATCTATTAAGGCTCCCACGTGCTCAGGTATACAGTTTTTTACTGTTACATCACCTCTTGTTATTGCACCGGCTAAAAGATAGGTCCCTGTCTCAATTCTATCAGGGATAACGCTATAGGTTATGGCTTTGAGCTTTTTTACTCCCTCAATTACAATTCTTTCTGTGCCAAGGCCTGTGATTTTTGCTCCCATTTTATTCAAAAAATTTCCTAAATCAACCACATCTGGCTCCATTGCACAGTTTTCCAGTATGGTCTTTCCCTTTGAAAAAACAGCTCCCATCATCAAATTTGCAGTTGCACCTACAGAGACCTGTCTCATAACAAAGGTTGCTGGCTTTAATCCATCCTTTGCCCTTGCCTTTATATATCCATGTTCAAGCCTTATTTCAGCTCCCATTGCTTCAAAGCCAGCCAGATGAATATCCACAGGCCTCTCACCTATGGCGCAGCCCCCTGGCAGGGACACATCTGCCTCACCAAGACGGGCAAGCAATGGCCCCATAACATAATAAGAAGCCCTCATGGTCTTCACAAGCTCATAGGGCATCTCTGAATTTTTGATGGAGTTTACTCTTATCCTGAGGGTATTTTTCTCTATGTCAAATTCAGTCTCTGCACCAAGGTATTCAATTACCCTGATCATTGTTCTTATATCCATGAGATCTGGCACGTTTTTAAGAACAGTCTCTCCATCTGCCAGAAGGCTTGCAACTATTATAGGCAGAGCTGCATTTTTGGCTCCCGAAATTTCCACCTCGCCCTTTAACTTTTTACCACCCTTAATTACATAATAATCCACTTTTTTCCTCTTTATTGATAAGGTTTATTTGACTTTGTAGATTTTACAGAAATTCTTTATTTATCTATAATTTTAACTTTTACTTCCTCTTTTATGTCCTCAACGTCTTTTTTGAGGTTATGGACTTCTTTGCCCAGGCTCTTTGCCTTTTCAAGAGCTTTATCGCCTCCAAAAAGTAAAAGTGCAATTCCTATTATAAGGAGAAGCTCACCTCCCCCAGGCATTTGAAAAGGAAACATAAAAACCTCCTATTTTGAAGGAAAAGTTAACCTCCTTCAAAGAGGTGTCAAGATTTAATTTTGATAAAATTATAATAGTTAGACTTAATTATTTTCTGACATAAATAAAAAAATAGTTGTAACTGCTCCATACTTTAATTATGATAACTCTATGATTGAGTCTAAGAACCAAACTTCAAAGGTAATTTTATGACTGACACTGAAATAATCTATATTTCACAGCAAAATGAAGAAAATAAAATGCTCTCACACCTAATTAAATATGGCTTTTCTCCCAGATGGGTGAATTATAACAATACAGAGAACCTGAATTTTCCACATCCCTGTGTTGTCATAATAGATATAGACTCAAATAAAATTTCCACTGCCCTTGAAAATCTCTCAGGGTATAAAGGCTTTGATGAAGCTATAAAGCTAATCCTGGTGGATAATCCTGATATCCCTACCTTAGACTGGCAGGTGAAAAACTATGACTTTATTATAAGGCCTGTTGATTCAATAAACCTCTCTCTCCTTATAGAAAAAACTGTTCTTGTGGACAGATACAGAAACATGATGGGCCTTCTTGCAAAGGAATCTGAATCACGCATTGGAATTCTTGAGCACCTAATAAATCTCAAAGGATCTGCTGAGAGTGATTTCTCTACAGAGAGGGATCTCTTTTTAAAGGTTCTTGATCTGGAAAAAAAATTGCTTCAGGAACAACTCAGCCTCAATGAATCCATAAGGAATATAGCTCTTTTTAGAAAAAATGAGTATATCTCCATGAAAGACAGAATAAAGGCAGAAGAGCTACTGGCAGATCTAAGGCGGAAAGAACTCATTGATGCCAGAAGCACTATATCTGCCCAGGAGAATCTCATTGACTTTTCTTCAAAGGAACTCCATGAAGCAAAAAAGATTATAGATGCAAGAGAAAGCGTTGAGGAGCTTGGTCGACTTGAGGCAATACAACTTCATGAAGAAATAAAGGCTCTCAAAAAAAATATAGTTGAACTTGAAAAAGAAATAGCTAAACTTAAAAAAGAAAATGAAGAACTAAAAAGGAAAAAATAAAGGGTTATTTAAAGATGTCTATGGAGTGGGAAAAAATCTTAGCGGAATCCGTCAAAGATGGAGTGATAAAGGAACTTCACCTCCGGAAACTGCCTGTTTTAAAAACTACAGATAACTGGAAAAAGGTGGAGCTCGTCGGATGGGTTGACCATCAGATGAAATACACTCACTACAAAGGTGGACTTGTTAAACTCAATGGCAAGCTCTATTTTGTTCAGGATAAAACTATTAAGGCATTACAGGAATTTATGAACTGGAATTTTCCAACAAAGATAAAGGTTGTTGATTAGCCCTCCTCATCTTCAAAAACTGTGAGGATTATATCATATTTTTTTGAAAACTTGACTATATCATCTATAGAATCCTGTTTAATTATGCAATAATTCTCTGATATTCGTGCTATCACAGCCTTTGCATAATTGCTATATAGAATTTCATCAATAAAATTGCTATGGCTTGAATAGAGCACCACAGGTCTTGTAATTTTTATGCTTATGGTCTGCTGAGTCCAATCCTTTATAAGAAATTCAAGGCTCTGAGGAATTTCATTCCGTGAATTACTCTTTAAGACATCAAGGAAAAGCTCGATATTCATCCCTCTTTTAACTGCACTGACTATAGAATTTTTGGTTATAGCCCCTTCAATGACAACATCCTCTTTCATTATCTCTATGTAACTCATAACCTTATAGATAATATCAGGGGAGGCCTCTCTGTGATGAATCATCAAAGTAAAATCAGGATTTATATGGATGAATTTTTTTTCTGCCAGTTCCCTCTGTTCCTTTAAGGTTTTGCCAGACATAAGAAGGTAGATCCTGTTACCTTCCTCTGTTAAAAAGATCTTCCCCTCCTCCACTGCAGCAATTCCACAGAGAACTAAAAAATTCACTGCCCTTAAAAATTCTTCATCCATCCTGTCTTCACTTAGAGCAAGGAATTCCTCAAGCTCCCTCAAGGAATTTGAAGCGCTTCCAATAAGAAAACAAATTCTGAGATAATTCAACTGAAAATGAGAGGTCTTTGTTAAAATACGGGCAAGTAAGTTTATATAAGAAAAATCTGGTAATTTAAAATCTCCACAAAAAACATCCTCTGGCGTAATTCCCTTATAAAGCTTTGTAAAAATGGATTTGAGCAAAAAGAGTGGTTCCTGTATTCTGTCAGAAATATTTTTTAATGATATAACTCCTATATCTTTATCAACGCGAAGACAACCAAGAATATTAAGAAGTGACATAGCAAGATGAGCCTTCTCCTCCTCAGGAAAATCCTCCCCTGTTACTGTTTTAAGGGATATTATGCTATCCGCTATTTTTTTAATGTCGATTTTTCTAAACCTGTTTTGCTTTGTAAGGAAAAGCCCGGAAGAGGAAATTACATCATAGGTTCTTAAGATGGAAACCAAAAGGTTATAGTTATTTCTGACATGGACATCCTTTGGGAGATTACCCTTTTTGCATAAAGAAGCTATGTAGGCTATTGATTTTTCTGAAATTGCTATATAGGGCTTATGTATATCACTGATTATATTAAAAGCAATGAGATGCCCTTTCTGGAGCAATTCATTTATCTTCCTGTCAAGCTCCTGAAGAGGCATCAGTGTCAAAAGCCTATCTACAGAGATAACAGAGCCTCTTTCTGCTATTATTTTCATAATTGCGACTGATTTTTCATCAAGTGCCTTTACTGGTGGTGGGCTATCTGCCTTTTCTGTAAGATTTTTAAGGCAAAGCTCAAGGTGTCTCTTTATATCCTCAATATCAGAGAGATTTATTATATCTGCAATCTCCTGTATAGGAAAGGCCCTATCCATCTTTTTGTTGAGCATCTGACGATTTTTTATTATATGAACCAAAAGGAGGGAATTTAGATTTGCCAGGATCCTCTCTATTTCATCAGCGTCTATAGAAGAAAATTTTTGCAAATCCCCAATAGAAATACCATCAGGATTAATATAAACCTGTTTAAAAATCTTCAACTCATCTTTGCTCAGAGAAGAAAGCAGTCTGCACAAGGTAAAGATATTCAGAAGTGATTCCTTAACTTTAGATTCAGAAAATTTTTTCAAATTGAGAAAAGAAAGAATTTCCGTCTGCTTAGATGGCTGAATTCTTTTTATTATGTCATCTATAGTTTTCATAAAAAAATTGTAGACACTTAATTAATACTATTTTAAATGTATACGTATAATTATGCAATAAATTTTGTATTTTATCTTTAACTTTTATTGCAATTTTACTCTCTAAGTTTAAAAATCACGTATTGTTCCCATGTTAAGGAGTCATAAATGATACAATTTTTAAGATTCGATCAATCTAGGGAAGTAGATTCAACTTTTAACATAATCTCTGGTAATGATGCTGTTAAATTCTTTGCTAAAAGAATATTATATTTAATACTTTTCCCTTATTCTACCCTATTCTTAGCTGTTGCCATCCCCTTTGTCCAAACACCCTTTATGCCAGTTTATTTTGTAGGAGGTCTTGCAACTACCTTTTACATCTTTAGATTTATAAATCACATCATAAAATATAAAAAATATAAAGGTGGATACATAAGAATCACAAACTCCTTTGTTGAGATAAAAAATGCCTCAGCTGTTTTTAAAGTTCCTGCAGAGGAAATTATATATTTTGAAATCAATCCACTGGGCAATCTCCTCATAAGAGAAAAATTTGCAGCCACCTCCTTCCCAAGAGTTCTTCTCTCAGAAGAAGGCAGAGAGGCTTTAGTTTTGTTATTGCAGGATATGGCTCCCAAAAGAACTGCCATATATAAAAAAATATGGGAATTTGTCGATGCCATTACAGTAGCCCTTGTTCTTGCTGTGCATATAATTCAATATGTCATTCAGGCTTACTATATACCCACAGGCTCCATGGAAGAAACCCTTCAGGTGGGGGATCATCTCTTTGTAGAGAAAATTACCTATGGCCCCATTATACCAAAGATGCTTGGAATGAAAGCCCCCATTCACATAAAAGCCCTTTCCCTGAGGGATATACAAAGGGGCGATATTGTGATCTTTACCCCCCCAATTGAAAAGGAAAAACACAAGGATTATATAAAAAGATGTATTGCTCTCCCTGGGGACGAGTTCCATATCAAAGATGGCTATGTATTCATAAACGGCCAGAAGTTAGATGAGCCCTATACTCTCGGCAAGATTACAGATTACAGAGACTTCCCTCTTACAAAAAATAATAATATTGAAGGTATAGTCCCTGAGGGCAAGGTAATAGTTCTTGGAGATAACAGAACTAACTCATCAGACAGCAGATATTTTGGTTACCTTGATATAACTGCAATTAAAGGGAAGGCTTTTATTCTCTACTGGAATACAGAGCAAATTCTAAAAGGTGACTTCACAAGACTTGGGATCATAAAATAAAAAATGCGGAGTCTGTTGCTTTGAATCAAGAAGTTTTCAAAAAACGAATTTATGCAACAGCTCTGCTTTTTATTATAATAGTCCTTCTTTTCATAATAAAGATTTTTAATCTGCACTTTTCTGAAAAAATTATACTTTCTCAAAAAGAACCAAAGGATAATGGCAGAGGATTTATCCTTGACAAAAGCGGATATCACCTTGCCATGAGCATAGAATATAATTCTGTCTTTGCTAATCCAGCTGAAGTGGAAAAAACCGACAGCAATATTTTTAATCTCTCATCTGTTCTTGGAATTCCAGTTTCAGAAATAAAAGATAAGCTCACCTCAAATAAAAAATTCGTATGGCTTTTGCGAAAATGCGATGAAGAAACTATAAAAAAGGTCCAATCCCTAAAAATTAAGGGAATTTATTTGCGCAAAGAATACCGCCGTGTATATCCCTATAACGATCTTGCCTCAAATATCATCGGCTTTGTTGGTGTTGACAACAATGGTCTTGAGGGGATTGAATATAACTTTGATAAAATACTCTCAGGAAAAGATGAAATAGTAAACGATGAAACCGATTATCCCGCTTACCAGCCAAAGGACATTACTCTCACAATTGACAGATTTATACAACATGTAGCAGAGGAAGAGCTTTCAAAGACAATAAAATCCACCAATGCACGGCAGGGTGCTGTTATAATAATGGAAGTCAAAACAGGCCGAATTCTTGCCTTTGCAAAGAAACCATCTTTTAACCCAAACAACTTAACTCTTATCTCAAGGGAACAGTTAAACAACTTCTCCTTTGTAGATGCCTTTGAACCAGGTTCAACTTTCAAAGTAATGGCTCTTATTGCTCTTATGGAAAACAATCCAGAGGCTTTGCAAAAAGGGTATCTCTGTGAGGGCTATGTTGATATAAATGATGTGCGAATAAACTGTCTGCATAAACACGGGAATATTGCCATAAGGGATATTATTGCTTATTCATGCAATGTAGGAATGATTCAGGCAGTTCAACCTCTCCATAAGACTGCCTTTTATGAAATGCTAAAAAAATTTGGTTTTGGAGAAAAAACAGGCATAGAGATTCCAGGAGAGGCCACAGGGATTTTGCGGCCTGTTAAGCAGTGGTCAGGTCTTTCCAAATACTCCCTATCAATAGGGCATGAAATATCTGTAAACTCAATACAGCTTACAGCAGCCTTTAATGCAATAGCAAATGATGGGGTTTATATGTCCCCTTCAATAATTGAGAAGATCTCAAAAAAGGATGGAAGCCCCACTCGTTCTTTTTTCCCCACCTCCAAAGGGAGGGTTATAAATATTTCTGTAGCAAAAGCTGCTCTTGCCTCCATGCGTGATGTTGTTGTAAGAGGAACTGGCAAAAGGGCTGATTCTGCCTTCTACCAGATAGCAGGGAAAACCGGAACAGCCCAAAAATTCAGCTCAGACACAGGAGCCTATTCCAACAGAAACATATCATCTTTTATAGGAATAGCTCCCTACGATAATCCAGTTATCACAATGCTTGTGGTATTTGACGATCCAGGAGATAAAAAAACTGGAGGAGTGATTGCTGCACCTGTCTTTATGAATATAGTGGAAAGGACTCTACCTTATCTTGGGCTTGGGGGCAAAGATATTTCAAACCTGAGAGTAAAAAAGACATCTCAAGGGATGCAAAGAATGGATTATACAACAATGCCAGATTTATCAGGAATGACTATATCTGAAGCATCTATAGTCTTACAGGATTTAACCTTGCACTATGACATTAAATACTATGTCAAAGGTTACGGCAGAGTTGCTGCCCAAAAACCTTCTGCTGGAACAAAACTTAATAAAAATGATTCTGTTTTTATAATCTTGAAATGAATATGAACGATAAAATATTTCAAAGCAATATATCTATACTAAAATCGAAAGCGCCAGAGATTGCAGAAAAAATTACTCTGGCAAAGGGAACCCACGTTAGCCTTGTATCATGCAAAAACGGCAGCTACTCAATAAGTGTATCCTCTGACAATGGAAGAAATCTCTTTATTCACAGCAAAATTGATCCGCTAAAAGAGGCTGAGCGATTTGTTGCAGATATAGATCCTGCTAATCGAGATTTAATTATAATCTTAGGATTTGGGCTTGGTTATCATATCCGTGAGATTTTAAAAAAACATGACGGAATTTCCAAAATTTTAATTATAGAAAAAGATCCACTTATAATCCAGAAGGCCTTTGAGGTTTATAGCTTTGATGACATACTGAAAATAAAGGAACTCCAGATCCTCTGTGACCCTTCAGAGGATAGTATTTTATCCTTCTTGAAAGGAAAAGCATCGGCAAACATATTATTTGTAATGCACAGGGGATCTCATCAGATATATCCCGACTATTACAATAACATTCTGTCCCTCCTTAAATCATATATATCAACAAAGGATGTGAATATTGCTACTCTTGCAAAATTTGAAAAGCTATGGTGTTCCAATATTGCCAGGAATCTCCCATTTTTTATCAATAGCCCTGGTGCAAAAATATTCTATAATAACTTTGATGGAGTCCCTGCGATAATAGCAGCAGCAGGCCCATCTCTTTCTGATAGTTTAAAATTTATAAAAGAAAATTCAAAAAAAGCAATTATAATAGCAGTTGATACATCCTACAGGATACTTATCAATCATGGGATCACTCCTCATTTTTGCATCTCTGTGGATCCTCAAGTTATAAACGCAAGATATTTTGAAGGCACCGATAATACGGAAACTGTTCTTGTTGCAGATCCAATGGTTCATCCATCGGTCTTTCGTTTTTTTAAAGGGAAAACTACACTGACATCCATTGCCTTTGAGATGATGAAATGGATTGAAAACTCCTCTGGCGATAAGGGAGAAATGTGCCATGGGGGCTCTGTTTCAACAAATGCCTATGACTTTGCAAAGAGACTTGGTGCCTATCCAATAATTCTTGCAGGTCAGGATCTTGCCTTTACAAAGGGGCTTGCTCATGCTAAGGGCTCTTACCTTGATGAACAGATTCATAATAAAACCAACAGAATCTCAAATGCAGAGATGTTCAACAGAAGACAGTTAACATTTTTGCCAAAAATATTTTTACCTGGAATCAACGGGAAGGCTATTCATACAAATCAAAAGATGATCATTTTTATTAAGTGGTTTGAATCCCGCAAAGATCCAGAAATCATAAATGCCTCGAGAGATGGGGTTTTGCTCAATGGAATAAAACATATCCATGACAGTGATATAGAATTGAATACCCCTGCCTTTGACATAAAAAGCAAGATCGATGAAATTTTGGATAGCTCCAATCTCATAAAAAAGGAGCTTACAGATGAATTTATGCAAAAGATTTCCACCATGCTTTTTGAAGTGGAAGAATTAATCCCTTCTCTAAAAAGAGCCATTAACCTTTCGATGGAACTCTCCCAAATGATAGAAAAAGGAACCGACAAACAGGACCCAGGGAAAGTAAAGTATATTATAAAAAGGCTTGATGAGATTGATAGATTTATAGAGTCAAAAAAAGATTCAAAAGACATGATAAGCTTTTCCATACAGAGGGTAATTCACACAATTACAGAGGGCTACCATATAGATGGAGAGGAGGCCAATAGTGCAAAAAAATCTGAATTTCTATACAGGGGGCTTTTAGAAGGGGCTCTCTTCAATAAAAAAATATTGCTTAAAATGCAAAAAGCCCTGAAAAGCCTATAAGCTATTCAGGGCAATTGGCTTCACTAAATTTCAGCCCTTGCGGCAAATTCCCGCTCAAGGACCTCTCTTACCTTATCAACTGAAGGTTCAAGTAATATAGGTCTGTTGGCATATTTTGCATCAACAGCAGCAAGAGTCTTTTCGTGATATCCTACTTTAAACTCAGAAAATTTCAATCCATGGGCAGTGGATATTACAACCACCTTATCATTTCTGGATATCTCCTGCTTTTCCAGTAACTTTATGAGCACAGCAAGGGCAACTCCAGTATGAGGGCAACAATACATACCTGTTTTATCAGCCAGAGCTGCTGCATTGGCAAGCTCATCCTCACTTGCCTGCTCAACAATTCCATCAAATTCAATTAAAGTTTTAATTGCCTTTTTAACAGAAACAGGATCTCCAATCTGAATAGCGGAGGCCAATGTCTTTTGAGGGGTTATTGGAGCAAAGTCCTTAAAACCCTTAATATAGGATCTGTATAAAGGATTAGCGTTTTCAGCCTGAGCAAGGACAATTTTGGGTTTCTTTGTAATAAGCCCCAGCTCCAGCATCATTTTAAAACCATTGCCAAGAGCAGAGACATTGCCAAGATTTCCGCCAGGTATAATCACTACATCTGGCATCTCCCAATCAAACTGTTGAACAAGTTCAACAGATATTGTCTTTTGACCTTCAATTCTCAAAGAATTCATTGAGTTTGCAAGATATATTGAATTATCCTTTGTTATCTCCTGAACTATCTTCATGCAGCCATCAAAATTTGTATCAAGGGATATTACTATTGAATTATTGGCCATTGGCTGAACAAGCTGCGCTGTGGAGATTTTATCTTGAGGCAAAAAGACTATAGAGGGTATTCCTGCGTAGGCAGCATAAGCAGCCAGTGCTGCAGAGGTATCTCCTGTAGAGGCACAGGCCACAGCTTTTATAGGTTTACCCTTTCTTATCATATCATTTACCATGGAAACTAAAACAGTCATACCAAGGTCCTTAAATGATCCTGTGTGGCTATTACCGCACATCTTAACCCATAAATCATTCATCCCAAACATAGCCCCAAATCTCTTAGCCCAAAAGAGATTTGTGTTTCCCTCATACATAGATACAATGCTATCGTCATCTATATCTGGAATAACCCATTCCTTTTTGCTCCAGACCCCGCTTCCATAGGGCCACTTTGTAGTGCCATTTCTGCTATGAAAAAGCTCCCTCCAGTAACTACCGCTATGTCTTTTCAATTTGTCCAGATCGTGATAAACCTCCAGGAGTCCACCACACTTTTTACATCTATAAACCACCTCATCAAGTGGATAGGATTCATTGCATCCTTCAAAGCATCTAAATTCTGCCCTAAATTCACTCATGGCTATTTCATTCCTTTCTTAAAGTCTTCTACACGAATAAATACTATTCTTTCTTTAACAAAAGAAAAGCTCTGTATCTCATCAATACATTTCAACATATCACTCTCTCTGGCCTCATGAGTAACAATAATGAGAGGGACAAACTTCTCATCAACCTCCTTTTGAATAACAGAGGCTATGGATATATTATTTCTCCCTAAAACGCCAGAGATCTGAGATAATATCCCAGGGCTATCCTCTGTATAAAGCCTGATGTAATACCTTGAAATTCTATCCTCAGGAGCCATAACCTCAGCCTTGCCAATGAACTTACCAGGGTAATCCCTCTTTGAGGATAGTTGAACTATATCGCTTATTACAGAAGAAGCAGTTGGCAGACTCCCGGCTCCTTTACCATTTAATATAACAGGACCTGTCATGTCTCCTTCAAACAATACAGAGTTGAATTCATCTCTGATAGAAGCCAGTGGATGCCCTTTTGGGATCATTGTCGGGTGCACCCTTATGTCCAGCTTGCCATTAATCAATTTTGCAATCCCGAGGAGTTTAATGACATAACCTACATCCTTTGCATAAGAAATATCAATGGGGCTTATATTCTTTATCCCCTCTATGGGAACTAATTCAAAGGGTATTGATCTCCCATAGGAAAGCATCGCCAGTATAGCTATCTTATGACCTGCATCTACACCCTCTATATCAAAGGTAGGGTCAGCCTCTGCAAAGCCCAGAGTCTGCGCATTTTTAAGGCTATCTGCAAAGGTTAAAGCATCTTCAGCCATTCGCGTCAGTATATAATTTGTTGTCCCATTTAAAATTCCGACTATTGATCTTATCTGGTTTCCCACCATTCCCTTCTTTAAGGTTAAAATACATGGTATCCCACCACCCACTGCAGCTTCAAATCCAATAGAATTGCCTGTTTCAACCACTGTTTCAAAAATCTCTGCTCCTCTTTCTGCAAGAAGTTTTTTATTGGCAGTTACAACATTCTTACCCTTCCTGAGAGCATCCTTTATTATAGAGAGAGCAGGTTCTGTTCCACCTATGAGTTCAGCAACTATATCAATATCAGGATCTGATGTTATATCACTCCAGCTCTCTGTTACAAAAACGTCCGGTGCGTTTTCTCTCACATGGGAAAGCTGAAGATCGCAAATAGCCCTCACCTTCAACTCAACGCCAGATCTTATGGCAATAGTTTCAAAATTTTCTTTTATCAGATTGTAAACCCCAGAACCGACCGTTCCAAATCCAATTATCCCTATATTAATCGTAGTTCTCATAAAAAAATACCTGACTTTTAAAATGCTCTTTAAAATATTGCATTTACTTTAAAAAAGTTTCTGATATTTTTGTAAATGATATTTAGATAAATCAAGAGCAATTCAAAAAAATTTTCAAAAAGATAAAAAACTCTGAATAAATTCATTGAAAAATATACTACAGCAGGGCTATTTTACAACTATGAAGCTAAAAAAATTACCCATAGGCGAGTCCAGTTTCGAAAATCTAATTAAAGGTGACATGATCTATGTAGATAAAACAGAGCCTATCTACAAGATGATTACAACTTCTAAATATTTTTTTCTATCAAGGCCACGACGTTTTGGCAAATCTCTCCTTATTTCAACCCTACAGGAAATATTTAAGGGCAAAAAAGAGCTTTTTAAAAACTTATGGATATACAATTCAGATTATAATTGGGAAAGTCATCCAGTTATTGTAATTGATTTTAATGGAATTACCTCTGATACCCCTGAATTGTTACAAAAAAGCCTTGAATACACGATAGAGAACAAAGGAAGGGATTTTGGCCTTCAAGTTCAGGGAATTGCCTTGAGAGAAAAATTTTTAGATTTAGTGATGAAGCTTTCCAAAAAATCTGGCAAGCAGGTAGTGTTGCTTATAGATGAATATGACAGGCCAATAACAAGTCACCTTGGCAAAGGGGAAGAGGGGCTAAGGATAGCAGAGAAAAACAGAGAAATACTGAAAAACTTTTATGGCACAATAAAGGCAGCATCAGTAATAGAGAATTTAC
>MWCI01000061.1 GCA_002069965.1 Spirochaetes bacterium ADurb.Bin218
CCCTGTAATATCTGAAGAACTGGGTTTTCTTGGCGCTATGGTCGCTATTGCGCTCCTTGGTATAATTTTATATAGAGGTATCCAGATTGCTCTTTCTACAAGGGATAAATTTGCAGCTTTGCTTGCTACTGGAATAACATCAATTTTATTTTTTCATATACTAATTAATATTGGCATGACCATAGGAATTATGCCAGTTACAGGATTGCCCTTATGCTTTTTTTCCTATGGAGGCTCTAATCTCTTTATGAGCATGATCGGCATTGGTATTTTAAATAATATTAGCATGAATCGGTCTTATTATTAGCTTTTATATCGGAGCTCTGCTAAAAAGGTGGGGCTCTTTTTTTAAAATTGCCTCTTTACTCATCATTTTTTATTCAGTATTTCTTTCTCTCTTTCGATAATAGCATAAAGCAGCCTTTTTATTTGAGAGGGGAATAGATGATTTCTAATTCTGCATTATCACTTGTCGATTTGACTTCAGCTTCACACAATACAAAAGATAGCAGATCTTCTTTTGAAAATACAGGTGCAGACTTCTATTCATTTGTGCTGGATTCTATCAGCCAGAGGATTAATAACGCAGAGAAGAACAATTTCAGTGAAAGTAAACCCTTTGAACAAAATGATTTTAGTAGTGGAGAAATAAGTAACTATAAGGTTAACTCTTATGTAGATGAGATAGCCTCCAACAAAAGTTATTCAGTAAATAACAGGCCTGCTGAATATAGAGAACCGGAAAATAAAATAACATCTCATGAGAAAACACAGGAAGAATCTAAAGATGATGGGCTTGTTACTGATACTTCAAAAAAATTGGATAAAATAAAAATAACTGATGAAAAGATTGGTAAAAACACTAAGGAGACAGATAGCGCAAAAGATAAAAAGGGAGAAGCAAAGAATTTAAATAATGCAGAGTCATTAGAAAATTCAAAAGTTGAAAATTTTATTTTAGCTATACTTTCATCAGAGTCCTTTATTGAAAAACTTTCATCCAAACTAAAGGATAAAATTAAAGATAAAGATGATAATTTTAAAAAGGACTTTCAGACATTTTTGAGAGAAAAGGTCACAACTGAGATAAAGGGAATAATTAAGTCCATAGACCATAGCTATAATGGAAAGTTTGATCTAAATGAATTCAAGGTCGAGAAGCTTTTTGAAATTGCAGAGAAATCAAATATTTTTAAAGATATATTAAAGAGATTTGAAAAAGAAATTATAAAATTCACTCAAAAAGAAAGTAACACCCTTACAACTCTTGATATAAAGGATGGGCTGCTGTCGATAGCAAATGAGCTTAAGAAAACCAAGGGTGAAATAAAAAATTTTAATGAGCAAAAAGAAAATAGAGATAGCCTTCAGATAAAAGAAAAGCTGGACATATCGGCTGATGCTGCAACTTCAATAAAGAAACAATCTTTACAAGGTGATGGCGATGATTTCTTGTCTGGAAAAGATAGAAAAAATCATGACATAAATTTTTCAGCAAGCAAAAGTCATATATCAGGCAAGGAAGTAAATAAAGGGGAAATAAAGGTGTCAGATTTTTCTCGCACTTTGCAGGAGATTATAGATCGAGCAAAGATTTCTGTGAGAGATAATAGCAATGCCACTTTTTCTGTTAAACTCTTCCCTAAGGATCTGGGTAATGTAAATGTAAATCTACTTTATGAAAATGGGGTGCTCTCTGGCAGATTTATAGTAAACAATGAAGATGCAAAAGCTGCATTACTAAATAATATTGAACACTTGAAATTCCAATTATCTGAGGCAGGAATTGAACTGGGCAATTTTACTGTTGATGTAAATCACAGTGGTTCTGGCTTTGCCAGAGATGGCTCAGAACTGGATGAGGTAATAATTGTTCCTGGATTGAAAAATTCAAGAGTACAGGCAGCGGAAAATTATGAAATTCCAGCAAGGGCAAAGCATGATGGAATTATCAATATGGTTATATAGAGGTAGACATGAAAGTTTATGAAATGACACCACAGGAGAGATTTAATGCAAATTTGCAGGCCTCTGAGGTAAATAAGAAATTTAAAACTGGAGAGCCAGGGGAAAAAAATGCTCTTGGGAAGGATTCTTTTTTAAAACTTCTTGTGACCGAATTAAAACATCAGGATCCAACAAGGCCTATGGAAGATAAAGAGTTTATAGCACAGATGGCCCAGTTTTCAACTCTGGAGCAGATGTCGAATTTAAACAAGGAGTTCAAGAATCTCACCATGAGTGCCCGTTCTTCTGAGGCTTATGGCCTACTGGGACGTCATGTTGATAGCTTTGATACAGAGAAGCAAAAGAGAGTATCTGGAGTCGTAACATCTGTATTTTATCAGGGCGATGAGATAATGCTTAGAATTGGCTCAGAGGAAGTCGCAATGAAAAACATAAACTCAGTCAATGCAGTGCTTAATGAAAAAAGGTAATTTGCTAAAAAATATAAGAAGTTAATACGATAAAGATAAAAGATAAAATAACAGGAGCTTTACAGTATGATGCGTTCACTTTTTGCCGGTGTTTCCGGTCTGAAAAATCATCAAACAAGGATGGATGTAATAGGCCACAATATTTCCAATGTAAACACTTACGGTTATAAGGCTACAAGGGTTACATTTCAGGATATGCTCTCTCAAACAATAGCAGGAGCAGCAAAGCCTGAAGAAAACAGAGGAGGTGTAAACCCAAAACAGGTTGGACTCGGCATGACAATAGCATCAATTGACAGGATTTTCACTCAAGGGAGTCTTCAGACTACAGGCAATCAAACAGATGTTGCTATATCTGGGGACGGATTTTTTATACTTGCAGATGGAGATAAAAGATTTTATACGAGAGCTGGTACCTTTGGGCTTGATAGAGATGGTAATTTGGTTAATCCAGCAAATGGTCTCAAGGTTCAGGGATGGAGAGCTGTTACTGATGCTAATGGGCAAAAAATAGTAAGAGCCAATGGCGCAACTGAAGATTTAGTTATACCTGTCTATGGGAAGATAGATGCGAAGGAAACAACCAATGTTAGATATAAATGCAATCTTGATGCAAGGAGCCCCATAGTTCCACCTCAGGCAGATGAGAGAATGAGAGCATCAGCTGCAGTGACTACAAACATAGATGTCTATGACAATTTAGGAGAGACTCACAGGCTCACCATGACATTCTGGAAAACGGGATTTAATCAGTGGACAGCCTCAGCTGCAATCACAGGATCAAATTCACCTGTCACCCTTGATGTTCCTGCAGGTGGAGGGCAGAATAATCAGGCAAATCCATCAAGCAAAATAAATTTGAGATTTTCTCCAGATGGCAAGCTACTGGCTGTCTCTGATGCCTCAAGCCCTGATGAATTAAATCAGGGGACATTGACTGTCAATGCAAATTACAGGGTTGCGGGGGATCCTCAGGTGAGAACTATAAGGCTAAATTTGGGTGAGGCAAACGTTTTATCTGGCATTACCCAATTTTCTTCTGTATCAACAACAAAGGCAGTAGAGCAAGATGGATATGCCATGGGCTACATGGAGTCCTTTAGTATAGATAATTCAGGTCTTATAACAGGAGTTTATTCCAATGGAACAAAGCAGGCAATAGGTCAGATTGCACTGGCTGTATTTACAAATAATCAGGGACTTACAGCATCTGGGGAGAATCTCTTTGAGGTATCAAATAACTCAGGTCTTCCAAATATAGGACCTGCAGCAGAAGCAGGCCGTGGTAAGATAATAGCAGGAACACTGGAAATGTCCAATGTTGATCTCTCAGATCAGTTTACAGATATGATTGTGACCCAAAGGGGATTCCAGGCCAACTCAAGGACAATCCAGACAACGGATCAAATGCTCCAGGAAGTACTTACACTGAAAAGATAAAGCTTGATTTAAATAAAACTTCAAAATAAAGGGGCGCTGCCCCTTTATTTTTCTTGACATGGAAAATTTTCTTGACTAAAATGTCCACGATTTTTTATTGGATTGAATTGTATCCAGTAAACATCTGAAATACATCTCGTTTCTTAAATATTCTGAAATCCCAAGAGGTAAATTAATGTCCAAAGAAAAGATATTCTGCTCTAACTGCCAGCATTGTATTGTAATAAGGCAATACGAATCAGAGCCAGATAGATATGTTCTGAGAGTAAAATGTTTAAAAAAGCAGTGGTCAAAGAGATCCGGAGAGGAGAAGCTGTATAAATATTTCACAGTGGCCAGACGTATAATGGATGAATGTGAATATTATGAAGAATCAGGGGAACTTTTTCCTTATATTAAAAATCTTAGAAAAGAGCTTCCAATTAAAGATGAGATATACTCCACAAGGGAAATTTAATGCTTTTATTGTTTTTTGCTAAACCTGCAGAAATGCAGGTTTTTTAATGTCTTTTTTTGAATAAAAAAAATTTTTTTATAATAAATTACTTGATTTTTGCCGATATAGTGCTATTATATCGATAAAATTAACATTATTTGAGTTTTATGCTCAAAAGGAGGTGCAATGATAAAAGTAGAAGTAGAATTCAAAAAGACTTTCTATATATTGCACCTTTCTGGTGATCTTCATTTTGAAAGTCTTGATCATCTTATAAATATCTGGTCGGAAATTGTCTTTAATGAGCCGCAGCTAATAGCTATAAACTGCGCTAATTTAAAAACCATAGATTCTGCAGCCATAGGGACGTTGGTTTATTTTTTTAATGATGCTATGAGGAAAAATATTAAACTCATTTTTTATGACTTAAATTCTTCCATAAAACGGCTTTTCAATTCCACACATCTTGAAGATTTTTTTACTGTAACATCAAAGGATAAATTCTTGCAGCAGTATCTCTCCTGTGCCTCCTGATGTTTGATTTTTTTGGACAATATCTATCAATATCTATTCAATAAAAAAAAGAAGCCTCCACTTGAGGGAGGCTTAAATCAGCCGGTTTATACTAAAATGGGGGAGGTAAGCAATTGCTCACTTCAAGTCAACTATGGAGGACTTTTGTGAGGATCAGATTAGCTACACTTAGATTTCAAAAGTGTTAACTGTAAAAAGTATTAGCACAATATTTGATAACTATCAATAATCATATAAATGAAATTTCTGTAATTGTTTTAGTTATAACTTTGTAACTGTTTTTTAGTTGTTGAATGTAAAGCAATTAACTATACAACAAAAAGAGTTATTTTTCTTACTTGACAAGTATTTGTCTGTAAAGTTACAAAAAAGAACTGCCTTTTATTGATAAGTTATTAATAGAATGAATTAAGGAAAGTAAAATTATGTTAAAAGCCTATTTTAATGATTTAAATAAAGTATTATCAAAAAAAAGTTCTGCAAAGGGAACCAAAAAAACATCTGTAACCTTTGATATTTCTCTTCTCATGGAAAAATTTGAAGGGATAATTCCATCGGAATTAAAGATTTCACAGGCTCGCCCGATAAACACAACAGGATTTTCGCCTGAGGGTGCTGATTTCATAGTTCACAAAAACTATTGCCGCGATTTTGGAACACTTTTTAATGGGTATGTTCCTTTTGAATTGATTCAGGGTGCTTTTTTCTTTATACCGGAACTCAAAAAAAATACTCTTGCGGATGCTCTTAATAGGGTTTCTTCCATAAAAAAAATAAATCGCTTTTCTGATGAGGAACATAATTTTTCAGTTCCCTGTTTTATTGTCACCACTTCTGTGCCAGAGTATTCACTTCTTGATATAAAAAATGATGTTCTCAATTATTATATCTCAAAGGGTATTGGATCTGAGGAAGAGTTTGAGTTAATGATGATTTATAATCATGGTATACTAATCAAGGACTGGCATAGCGATAACAGAAGATATGTTGGGCTTGAAACTGGGGAAGACACTTTAATGTGGTTTTATGTCCTGATGTCAGAATATGTCTCTATTGAGAGGGATGATGAATTTGACATGAGGAGATATATAAAAAGCGATAAGGTCTATAATGAATTTTGATGTTCTTTTGTTAAGAAATACATTTTAATTTGAATGTGTTTTTAAATATAGTTGACAGAACTGTTTAATTGTTTTAAATTTAAAAAAAATGTAAACAGGTGGTCAAAGTGGAAACAATAAAGAAAATCCGCTTTAGGGTAAATTGGATTATTGCAGTAGCAATTTTGGTTTCATTTTTTTGTCAGGGCTTTGCTTATAGTGCTGCAAAGGTGAATAAGGACGTAATCCTTGTTCTTGATACTTCTCTAAGTATGGTTGGGTATCAGGGGAGAAATATCTTTGAAGACGTCAAGGTAAGTGTTTATAAATATATTGATTCTCTTCAGGATGGAGACAGGGTTACCTTTGTGACCTTTGACGAGGATTTAAAAATTTTCCCCACAGTTGTCCTTGATGATAAGAATGATAGGGATATAGTAAAGAAATATATCTCTGTTACAGAGGCCAAGGGTCAGTGGACTTTTACTTTGAAGATGCTTAAAGCTGTCTTTGCTCTTGCTGATACAATAACAAAACAGAATCAAAAGGAAAACCCAGTTAATCCACGGAATGTTGTCATAGTTATTATGAGTGATGGGCTGGATGATCCACCTCCTGCAAATAGCAAGGAAACTTTTAATCTAAAAAAGATAGCTGAGCAATATAGTGGTAACGACTGGTGGATTTATATTGTAAATTTAGCTGAGATGCAAAAATCAAAGGAAATTTCTGCAGCCCAACAGGCATTAAAGGAGGAACTGTCAAAGGTTAGTGAGAACACAGCAATCATAGGAGGAGAAAATCCTGACAAGGCAATTAATGAGGATCTCAAAAAAGATGTTGAGGAAAAGGAGTGGCAACAAGTTGTAAAGCTACTTCCATATTTAGCTGCTATATTTTTGATTGTTCTTATAATAGTGATTCTGTTGCTAAGAAGATCTGCTGGCACAAAGATCTCCGGTGTGCTGGAGTACTGGAATCATGAATTGCTCAAGCCAGAGGTTCATAGTGTAAATTTAGCTGGCTATAACATGAAGCTCATTGCCATCGGCAGACACCCTGATTCTGTTTTGAGAATAAGAGACTTCGAGGCAAGAGGAATGTTTTACCTTAAAGCAGTAAGAGAAAAGGGTGTAATCAGGATAAAAATTAGCCATGATGAGGGCCTTGAGATCTTTTTTAAGAATAAGGAAAGCGATGGCTATGTGAATAATGGAGATATTTTTGCTGTTTCCAATTATAGTTTTCGCTATAATGCCTAAAAATATTTTTATTATTATATTTTTTATTGACGATAAGTTCTATATGTTATAATTTATTTATAAAGTTTTATGCCATTTTATAAATAAATCTTGACAGAGTAAACAAGTTGGTTATTTTTAACATAATTATGAAAAATTATATATTGTCCAGAATGGATATATAATTAAAAATTAAGAAGTAATGTTGTTCTGTTATATATTTAAGGAGGGTTCATAATGTCATTAAGCCAATTCCCAAAAAGTCCAAACAAGGTTCATCCAACAATTCCAAGTGCTGTTGGTTCGAGAGAGTCAATAGCTCAGGAGGGAAGGGATAAAGTCCAGGAGGCTAAGCTCATCATAGATGAAACCTGTGATAAGGTGCTTAACCATATCCAGCATAAGCTTCCCGAAGAAGTGTTGAAAGAGCTTGATGTAATGGGTGGTTTGAAAGAGAAGCTGTATAACTATATTAACCAGACTTATGTAAACATGTTTAATCGTTATACAGTTACAATGGAAGACGAATTCCTTAAAAAAGTAAGGGATTTTGTAGACAAGGAGGAGTCTAAGGGTCTTGCAAGATATACTCCAAAAGAAATAGTAGAGATTCTTGATAAAATTGGTGGCGCAGATAAGTTTCATACAGGTGAAATAGAAAAGTCAATAGTAAATATGTATGGACATTTACAGGGTCATATCCAGAGAGGAGTAAATGATCTGGAAACAGAAACCAACTCAATTTTGAGACAAAAAACTGATGTTGGTGCCTTTGTGAGAGGGGAAAATGCTTATGCAATCCTTAAGTGCGTTTTTAAGGATAATGAACTCCGTCCAAAATATGTTTACGATGTAAAGCTTTCTATTAATATACTTGAAAGTGAATTGATAAGCCCAATGTATCACTATCAGGTAACTGTTGAATCTATTATGAAAGACACAATACAAAAGCATATTCAGAGTCTCATCGAAAAACAGGTTCAGCAGTTTAATGATGAGCTTGTTGATAAGGGTAAAAATGAACTTACAGCAAGCGAAAAGATGTTTGAAAAGATCAAGAGAATTGAAAATTTTACAGATGATGACAAGGAAGATGAAAAATCTAAGAGATATACAATCCTTGCAAAGAAGTTCCTTGATAAGATTGAAGGTCTTAGAGCAGAAATTGATGTAGAGGAGATGGATCCACTAAATATCAGGGAAAACATCAAGTATATAATTGATGAGGAAAATATCAGGAACAGGGGCTACAATACCTGTATAAATTCAATCACTTCAATTCTTGACACAAGTAAACTCGGTTATCAGGTATGTGATAACATGAAGAATGCTCGTGTTTGCAGAATCAGTGAGTATGAGGAAACTGATAGAACTATACTTCCAGACGAAAGATATACCATAAGAATGGCATATTATGACCAGAATCAGTTGAAAGAGATGAAAAAGGAATATGATAAGCAGGTTGCTGCTTTTACAACTGAGATTGGCATGCTCTGGGATGTTGTTCATGCTCACTATGAGTCCAAGAAGAGATTCCGTTCTCTCCAGGACTTCGATGATCTCTGTGGTCGCTTGATGAACAAGGAGTGGAAAAAGCAGAAGAAAGCCTATGAAGATGATCCAGACAGCGTTCTGTGGAGTGAAATAGGCGATATGTATAATGAAAGCTCCTTTGTAGAAAAGAATAACAGAACATATGAAGATAGATTTAGAAATCTCAAAAATAAGCTTACATATCTTAAGAATATGCTCCAGAGGATGCATGGATTCCAGAACCCTGTAGAGCGAGTTATTCTTGATGAAAGGCTGAATTTTATGGAAAAGAGGTTTAACGAGTTTACACACCTTGTTAATCCACATCACATTCAGCCAGGCCTTGTTCTTGATATAGATGTCACAACTATCAAGCGCAAGCAGTATATATTAAAGGGTATGTCAAACGTTCTCAATGAGTTCCTTTACAGTGTATCTAAAGGATTCTCCGATGCGGCCTTTGCTACATACTCAAGAAGAAGATCCACTGTCCGTGCAGATATTGATCAATCCTTTGCTGAAGAGGAAATTGGTGAGGATCTTTTTGAAACTGCATACAAAAATGCCTCAGCTGATTTAGCTTCTAACATAGAGCTTCCCCAGGTTACAGGGACAGCTGATTTAACACCGGGTAAATCTCAGCCAAAGAAAAGAGGCGGTGGATTAAAAGAGCTGTAAAATTACATGAAAATGTTTTCTATAAAAAAGGGATGGAAACATCCCTTTTTTGTTTGATTTTTCTGCACTATATTATATTACTATTTAAATAGATATTTCACTATTTTTCCATAATTATTTTATTTATTACTTGAAATTTATTATTTCCTTGTATAAAAAAATTTATCAAATAAATGGAGAGTCATCGATGGAAACAACATACTTTTCACTTGGTTCAAAAGCTTCATTTAACAAAGCTTTAAGGCATTTTTATGCTGTAAATGATGCTGTGGATGAAGTTGAATCCAAGGGCAATGTAGCAGATTATATTAATGATTTGTTAGATGATGAGGAATTACACCCTGATCAGATTTTGCCTCTGGTTGGTTCTGTTATTAGAGAAAAATTTAATTATTCATTCAAGTCTTTTAGTATTCCATCCAATATTACAGAATTTACAAAGATTGCTGATGAAACTTCAAAATGGAGTGCTCTGGATTTAGTAGTCATATACTTTGCTCCTGATGGCAAAAGGCACGTAATCAATCCCAAGAATGTAGATAGCTGGGAAAGGGTGAGGGAACTCCACAGAGATCAGCTTGTGGTAATTTATTCAAAATACCTGAAGGAAGAAAATAAAAAATTGGAAATTGAGGCGATTGAAACCCTTTTTGATTTGATAAAAGGAAAAGATGTTTCGCCAAACAAAAATTTTATTGATCAATCCGCTATCGTGCGAGTTGAAACTCCTTCTGCAAAGCCTGCACAAGCCCAGGCTCCTGCGTCTAAGCCAAAGAAAATCAATATCACCCCAAAATATGGAGTTCAGGTGACAAATGAACTTTTCCATAATGGAAATGTTGAGGCATGGAAAAAGATTCTTGAAAGTTACAATGCAAAGTATCCAGACCTTACAGTGCATGTTATGTTTGGGGGTGAGGTTATAAATGACATAAATTCTCTGTTTAAGTGGGGAAAGGTTAAACACGGGGATTCCATATTTTTCCAGGTTTCTGGAGAAAATATAATGGGAGTGTCTAAGCTCCAGAAGTATCTTTATGAAGGCGCAAGTCCCAGATATGAACAGTTTTTAAAACTTGGCGTTGGCCGTGTTCTTAATTTATTCTAAGCACAGAAGGAGATTGTGATGACTAATAATAATATAATCTATTTTAACAAAGATCTCAAAGGCTGCGATGAGAAAATTCTTCCAAAGATTGGAATAAGGGGAAGGAGAGCTGTGGAATTGGCATGCATGGGATTGCCAATTGTTCCTGGATTTATAATTGACTCAGACCTGACTGTCAAACTCCCACGCATCAATGTCAGAGAGCAAATAGAATCCTATATAGCTCAGATAGAAAAAGAGACAGGTAAAAAATTTGGCGATAAAAAGAAACCTTTGATGCTCAAGCTTGTAATAAGCTCTGATCTCAATATTCCATTTTTCCCTTCCATTCACAACATAGGCATGAATAAAGATACAGTGGAGGCCTTTGGCAACTTTACTGGAAAGGATTTTGCTTATGGGGAGTATCTTTTCCTCATGAGGAGCCTTGCTACAAAGATTTTTGATTTAGATGAAGAGACAATCTCTAAAATAGAAAGTGGATTATCGAAAAAGCCAACTGTTGACCAGATAAGTAAAGTTATTGAACAATACAAAAAACATTTTGGGGAAAACTTTAGTGAGGATGTTTATGAACAGCTGATCTTAATAATGAAAAAGGCTGCAGAAAAATACTGTGATTCTGATATTGATGTTGATAATTCTCTATCTATAATGGTCCAGGCTATGGTTTATGGCAACTTTGGTGAGAATTCTTATTCTGGAAGTTACTTTACAAGAGACATCGTCACAGGGGATCCAGAGATTCAGGGAGAGTTTTTGAAAAATGAATTTGATTATTCTGGTAAAAAGGGCCAGGAAATTAAAAAGATAGACAAAAAATATTTTGATAAATTTACAGAGATTGCCAAAAAGGTTGAAGAGAACTTTAAGGAGATAAGAAACATCAAGTTTACAATTGAGGAGGGAGACTTCTGGCTTGTTGAGCAGAGAATTGTTGATGAGAAATCAACTCAGGCGCAAATTAAGACTCTTCTTGATTTGAATAAGAATAAGAAAATATCAGATGATTTTTTGATTAGCTCAATAAAACCAGGTCAGCTTAATGAGCTACTTCATCCAGTAATTGATCCAAGATCAGTGAAAAACATAAAATCAATTAAGGGAGGTATTGCAGGATCTACAGGTGCTGCGATTGGTCGCGTATTTTTCTCAACTCCGAAGCTGCTGGAAGAATATAAAAAGGCTATAATGCATGGTGGTGATACAAATTTAATATTGGTTCTTGTTTCTTCCTATGCAGAAGATGTCAAAGCCATAGAGGTTGCTCAGGGTGTTGTTACATGTGAAGGCGGATTTTCATCTCATGCCCCTGTTGTTGCTCGAAGCCTTGGAAAAGTTGCGATGGTTCAACCGGAGATGAAAATTAAGGGCAACAGCTTTACCATTGCAGGTAAGACTGTTAAAGAGGGAGATTATATCTCAATAAATGTTCCTTACTATGAAGAGCCAACTCTTTATCTTGGCAAGGTTGAGCTGATTGAGCCTGATTTTAAGAAGAATGGTCTCTTTGATTTTCTTGAAATAGTGGAAAGGCATATTGGAGAGTTTAATGTCAGAGCAAATGCCGATCAGGGTAGGGATGCTACTTTAGCAAATGACTTTAAAGCCAATGGAATAGGGCTCTGCAGAACAGAGCACATGTTTTTTAATGAAAAGCGAATAATGAAATTTAGAGAAATGATCATAGCAAAAAACTATGAAGAAAGGCTAAAGGTCTTAGAGGCTCTTAAGCCTATGCAGAGATCGGATTTCTATGAGCTTTTTAAAATAATGGCTGGCAAGCCTGTTACAATCAGACTTCTGGATGCACCTTTGCATGAGTTTTTGCCACGGACAGAGGAAAGTATGCAGGAATTTATCAAATACATGCAGGGTCGCAATAAGTCATTAAAGGCCGATGAAATAAGAGCAAGGTGTGAAGAGCTTGAAGAAATGAATCCAATGCTTGGCCACAGAGGCTGTCGTGTTGCTGTAACCTATCCAGAGATATATGAAATGCAGTGTAAGGCTATTTTTGAGGCTGCTTGCATGCTTAAGAAAGAAGGAATTGAGGTTGTTCCAGAGATAATGATTCCAATAGTAATGAGTGAGCAGGAGATAAAGTTTATAAAAAATGGTAAAAAGATCGAAGGCAAAGAGGTCCGAGGCATTAGAGATATAAAAGATGAGGTTCTTGAAGAATATGGAATTTCTGAACTTGATTATAAAGTTGGCACAATGATTGAGTTGCCAGCGGCAGCTTTGCTTTCAGGTTCAATTGCAGAGTATGCTGAATTTTTCAGTTTTGGGACCAATGACCTGACTCAAACAACCTATGGACTTTCCAGAGATGATTCAAACTCCTTCTTCCCTGATTATTCTCTCTATGACCTTATGAAGGAAAATCCTTTTAAGGTTTTAGGGGAGCCAGTTAAGGAACTTATTGCCATATCAACACTGAGGGGAAGGCTCACACGGCCTGATCTTAAAATTGGACTTTGTGGTGAGCATGGGGCAAATCCCGATAATATTGCATTTTGTATTGAGACTGGGCTCAATTATGTCTCCTGTTCTCCCTATGCAATACCTCTGGCTAAATTGGGGATTGCTCAATATAATATAGCTAAAAAGTAAGCTCTTAAAAATATCAAAAAAGGGTGTCAAAAAAGGGGATGACCTGTTATTTCATCCCCTTTTGTATTTATCAAGTTAATTTAAAATAGTCTAAGGCCAGAGATTGTTTCTGCTATATTATAGCAGTGATCCCCTATCTTTTCAAAACAGGATACCATATCAATAAATATTATTCCAGAGTCAACTTCGCATGTCTGTTCATTGAGCCGTCTTATGTGACTTTTGCGAAGCTCTTTCTTGAGCTCATCAATGCGGGTCTCCAGCACCTCCGCCTGAGGCATAATATTTTTTGAGGTAAGGGCTATATAGGTTGATATGAGTTTCAAAAAGTCTCTGGTTTTTTGCGAAATTTCAATAATCTCCTTTTTAGCTTGTTCGGAGAATGTAATTTTATGATCATACTTCCTTCGAAGTAGTTTCATTATGGACTCACATTGATCCCCAATACTTTCCAATTCATTAATCTTATGAAGCATAGATGTAAGTTCATTACTCTGCTCTTTTGTTAAAACATCCAGTGACACTTTAACAAGGAAATCTGATATTTCCTTTTCCAGTAGATCTACCTTGTTTTCGAGAGTTAGGATCTCTTCAATCTCTTTCCCAAGCTTTTTGTCGGGATTGGTTAAAATATCAATAACCTTTTCATACATCTCTGATACAAT
>MWCI01000062.1 GCA_002069965.1 Spirochaetes bacterium ADurb.Bin218
ACCCTTTGGAAACGTAAAATACTGCCATTCATCTTATACAGGTGCGGAGATGCGTGGCATTGATAAGGGTTTTTCAAGAAACATCAAAAGTGGAAAGGTTAAAATTCTCTCTGACTGGAGTCATGGACTTATGGCACTGGGCTTTAAGGCAGCTCAACTTGGAATGCCAGGCTGTTTTTCAAAGCAAGGTCTTGGCTCAGACATACTTAAATACAATCCCTATCTCAAGGTGATGCAAAACCCTATGTCAAAGGAGCCGGATCCTGTAGTCTTTGTACCTGCACTGTGCCCTGATGTTATTGTCATCCATGTTAATGCTGCTGATAAATTTGGCAACGCAAGATTTTATGGTCCCTCTGTAAATGACATTGCTGTTGCTGCTGCTGCAAGAAAAGTAATCATTACATGCGAGGAGATTGTCTCCAACTATGATATCCGCTATCATGCAAAAGGTGCTCAGATTCCCTTTAACAATGTAGATGCTGTTGTTGAATTGCCCTTTGGTGCCGCCCCTGGGTATATGCCAAATGAATATTACTGGATGAGATACTTCTGGGAAAAACTCTTCTACATGACTCAGGATGAAGAGAAATTCAAAGAATACATTAAAGAATGGATTCTTGACACAAAGGATGTCAATGACGTCATCGAAAAAGTAGGTGGAATAGAATGGATTAAGAAAAGCCGAAGACGCGCACGTGCTGCTGAAGGAAACATTGATCCTGATGGAGTAAGCTTTGTATACAAGATATGGCAAGAAGGAATGGATACAAAAGACATTGATTAATCCATTTGAAACAACTTTATCAACAAATCAATTTTTAAGGAGAATAAGATGTCATCAGATAGACCTATGAATCCACTGGAAATGTTAGCTTATATTCTTTCAAAACAAATTGAAGACCATGAAGTGGTATATATTGGCACAGGATTGCCAATGGTTGCTGCAATTCTTGCAAAAAAGACTCATGCACCAAATATAACTTTTGTTTACGAATCTGGTGGCCAGGATCCAGAACATCTTGAAATGCCATGGTCTGTAGGTGGACCAATGACATGGAGAAAATCTCCAATAATTATGGAGATGGCCTACTCTTTTGGTCAGGCAGCCACAGGCCTTGTGGATAAAGGCTTTCTTGGTTTTGCTCAGATAGACATGTATGGAAATGCAAATACTCACCAGATTGGAACTGATTATCTCAATCCAAAAGTGAGGCTCACTGGCTCTGGCGGTAACAATGACGTTTCATCATTGGTTCATAAATTAATATATGTTGGTCTTCAGGATCCAAACAAATTTGTCAAAAAGGTGGATTTTATCACTTCACCTGGATGGCTGGATGGGGGGGATAGCAGAAAGAAAGCCGGTTTGCTCAACGATGGTCCCATGGCAGTTATAACCTCTGCCGGGGTCTATGACTTTGAGCCAGAAACAAAAAGAATGAGGATTAAATCACTGCATCCAGGGGTATCACCTGAGCTTGCTCAGATGGCCTCAGGATTTGAGCTTCTTAAACCAGAGGGCGAAATACCTGTTACAGAAAAACCTTCTAAGGAAATTCTTGAGATCCTTAGGAATGAGGTTGATCCAAACGGTCTATTTATTAGCATGCCCTCGTAAACACAAGAGGGGTTGTCCAGGCAACCCCTCTTTGTATTTTTTAAACTATCCAGAGAGCTTCTTTAAAATCAATTTGCGAACTCTTGTGTATAATCTATCTGCATCTAAGCTTATTGCTCTATCTATGCTATGGAGAGCTCCCCTGTAATTTCCTTCTCTGTAATAGTATTTAGCCAGTAAATAATGGAGCCTATGAAAATTCCTGTCATAAAACAGTGCATTGTTAAGCACCTGTATTGACTCATGAGTTCTCCCCATCTTAAAATAAGCAGATGCAAGATCTATATAGGCATAAATAAACCGTGGGTTGAG
Organism: Spirochaetes bacterium ADurb.Bin218; assembly: GCA_002069965.1. Taxonomy (GTDB): domain Bacteria; phylum Spirochaetota; class UBA4802; order UBA4802; family UBA5550; genus UBA5550. The sequence goes on from MWCI01000062.1 coordinate 1,934, forward strand.
ATTAATTACGTGCCTGAAGGCTTCCATAGCCTTGACATATTGCTTCTCTTTCATCCACTGACAGCCTATATCGTAATAATCATCAGCTTCTTCATAATCATAACTTTTCATTATATTCCTCTGAGGGATTATGAATCAAAAAAGAGCACTTGTTGATACACTTATATTTGTTATCTCTTCATCATCCCCTTTTATTTTTCCATCACCATTTTTATCCTCATAAGTGATTCTGTAATTAAAGTCTATGCTGACATTTTCCCCAAACATAATTCCAACAACTGCACCAATTACCGTGCTCTCTGTTTTCCATTCAAGCTTTTCTACGTTATTCTGGACATAATAGGCCTTTGCCTTGGAAAGCATTGGAAGTAAATCTTTATTTAAAACAAGCTCACCTCGCAAAGATTTATCCTCTTTTTCTGTTTTGCCCCATCTCATATCCTGATACTCTGCCTTACCTGTAAATATATTAAAAAAGTTTATTTTGAGCCCTCCAAAATAGCCCTTTAAGCGTTCTGCTTCTTCTAATCTATCCTTCTTTGTAACAACATAAAGATTATTAGAACCATCAGAGACATATTTTGCACGCTCAAGATCGTAAGTATCATTGTAATAGCCAAAGATAAACTTATCACTCTGCTGTCTATAATCCCCATAAAGCTCAATAATATCCACAAATGTAATTCTTAGCCCAGGTGCTGAATAGCCCCAACCTCCAGTATTCATAGATTGCGCATACTGAGAATATACATTAAACTTTACAAAATCCCCGTCTATTATAAGCAATGCAACATCTCCAGACCAAAAGCCTGTTCTTGATCTCTTATCACTATAAGGCACAAGGTCTGACTTTTCTATTGGTGATATCAAACCTGCTGCAATAAGCTCCTGAATAACTGTATTTTCATTTGCATCATTAAGCTTTCCCCTGTAATAATCGATCTCTGTTACATAGTGGCTATCATTGGGGTATGCATCAATCTCATCTGGATATCCGTCATCATCACTATCCCTTAAGCCTTTGTACTCATTTAAGTCACCTGCAATAGAAGCTCCTATGTGTAATCTACTAAAGGGCTTGAGATAAATTCTTCCTCCCCCCATTACTGCCTTATTTCTTCCCTGCAACTCCTTAAAATCATTAACTATTGCCTGCACCCCAAAAGAGGAAGTTTCAAAACCTATATCTATTCCCTGCCTCTTATAAGTAGGGTATTCAAGCATGTTTGTATATCCATTTATAATTGCACCATAACCAAGAGTTGTTGAGTCAAGCCCTCCAAATCTGAAATAAAAAGGATCCCCCTTTTGCCCATATCTTATGTAATATATTTTATCGATGTAATCCTCCTTTTGATCCCAATCTTCCTCCCGAACCTTGCCATTTTCATCAAGCAAAAGTGAAATATCCAGCCCTATGCCAAGCTTAAATATTTTTATCTCAGGGCGAAGGCCTATTTGTTGATAATTTTTCCCCTCCACTGTAACAGCACCAAATACACCGCCAATCATATAATCAAGAGCTGCATCCTTAGCAGAATCAGGATTATTTACATCAACATTTACTCTTGTCTGTGATAAAACTATACTCTCACAGAAAAACAAAATTATCAAAGCGCACAATATCTTTTTCATAAAAAGACCCCTTTTAATTTATTCGAGATTGTTTAAAAAATAGCAAAAAAAATTAAAATGACAAGGAATTTTATGCAGTCTCACAACTACACCTGAGTAAAAAAATTTTTTATTATCACATCTCCATACTCAGTCATATAGGATTCAGGATGAAATTGAATTCCAAAAATATTCTTCTCTTTATGCCTCACAGCCTGTATTACACCATCTGAAGAAAATGCCTCAATTTCAAGACATGAGGGCAACGAATCTTTTTCTGCACAGAGAGAATGATACCTCACAGCCTTAAATCTATCTGGCACACCTCTGAAGATACCCTCTCCTGTGTGAGATATGACATCCTGCTTTCCATGAACTATGCGCGGAGCCTTAACTATCCTCCCGCCAAAAGACTGAACAATTGCTTGCATCCCAAGACATATTCCCAGAACAGGAAGGCCATGGTTGCAATTTATAACATCCATGGTAATACCAGAGTTGTCAGGATTTGATGGCCCTGGGGATAGAACAACGCTGCTATATTTAGAAAAATCAATAGCCTCAAATGGAAAGTCATTGCGCAAAACCTCAACAGCATATCCAAGCTTTTCAATAAGCTGGACAATATTATAGGTAAATGAATCATAATTATCAATCAGCAAGATCATATCATTCCCTCTTTAAATAGCATATCCCATACTAATGGAAAGAGCTCTAAGCTTATGTTTAATCTCATTCAATTCATTCTGTGCAATACTATCATAAACAATTCCAGCTCCTGCCTGAGTATAAACTCTGCCAGAGTTAAAATATGCTGTCCTAAGTGTTATGCATGTATCACAGCAGCCATTAAATCCAAAATAACCCACAGCTCCGGCATAGGCCCACCTTTCAAAATCCTCACACTCATCAATGAGTTCTATAGCGCGCACCTTAGGGGCTCCTGTTACAGTGCCTGCAGGGAAAGTCTCTTTAAAAGCATCAACCAGCGAAACCCCATCTTTCAAAATACCTGTTACAGATGAAACTATATGAACCACATGGGAATACTCCTCTGTCTTCATAAACTCTTTAACTCTCACAGAACCACTTGCAGCAATTCTTCCAAGATCGTTCCGTGCCAGATCAACAAGCATAAGATGCTCAGCCCTTTCCTTTTCATCTCTAAGCAACTCTCTCTTAGTTATGATTCTGTCATTTCTGTTATCTGACAAAGGAGCAGTTCCTGCTATTGGTTTTAAAAGCATCCTCTTTCTTTTTAGCCTGAAGTGAGTTTCAGGAGAGCAGCCAGTTATTATGGTATCTCCAAATTTCAAAAAATACATGTAAGGTGAAGGATTTAGATCTCTAAGCTTAAGATAAAAATTACAAGGATTAATCTGTTCTTTGATCTCAAGACGTCTGCTTATTACACCCTGAATAATCTCTCCATCACTTATATTCTCTTTAATATTTTCTACCTTCTTCAAAAAGGATTCATCGCTTTCGGCAAATTCCATTGTAACATCAAAAGGTCTCAGTGGCAGGTAAGAAATTTTAGATCTCTCAATAAGCCTTATCATGAAATTTTCTATTTCGTCAAGCCTTGCAAGTGCATTCTGTATTTTAAGCTGCAAATCACAATCATCACAATAAAGTGTTGTAACAGCATAAAATTTCTTCAATAAATTATCGTGAACAATAAAATCATCAATTAAAGCAAGTTCTGCAACAGGAACTCCATCCCCAAGCTTAATGGGTCGTCTCAATATACCTGTGTCATTAACAGCCTCATAGCTTATGTAACCAGCAAAGCCACCATTAAAACTCCCCAGCTCTTCTATAACTGGGGAGCTATACCTTTGTATTTCACTATTTAAAAAATCAAAAACATAGCCATCAATCACATCAGATTTACCATTCCTGCTTATGACTATATAATCTTTAAAGGCCTTAATTATTTTTACAGGATCAAAACAGAGATAAGTGAACCTGCCAGAGTCAGTTGCCTTGTCTGCACTTTCAAGCAAAATAAAATTTTTCTCTTCCTGCAAACCTGATAAAATCAATGGCAGTTGAATCATAGTTATATTGAGTTCCCTGTAAACAGGTATTCTGTTATATTTTTCTGATAATTTTTTAATTCTTCCAGAATCCATAAAACCTCCATAAATTAAAAAAGCTGCGATTACCCGCAGCCTATAAAAATCTTATCATGGGAGCGGGCACCAGGCCCTCACCCATGTATGAACAGAGAAGGGCCTAAAAATATAAAGCCTGCCACCACCAAAATTTATTTAAAATCATGTTTCTCATAACTCCATATTTCCTTATGTTTCTATATATAGAAACATAAGGAAATATGTCAAGTCTAAATTGATTTTTTTAAAAAAAATTAGGCATATCAACTCATTATAACAACTATAAGGCCAATTACAGCAAGAATTCCGGAAAAGAAAAAGGTTATTCTCATCTTATCTGTTTTACGCTTCATCCTTGTCATATTGAATACAATGCCTGTTATGCTCAGCAGAATAAGAAAAACTAATAGAATATAGACAAAATTCGATAGCCACGCTGTTGATGTTGCCTTAAGAGCAGGTCTGCTTACAGACATCCCTTTTGATGTTGGATTTGTCATTATCAAGATCAAAAATACAATGGCAAGAACTATCCATGATATTGCAGAAATTCCATCTATCATCTTAATAACAAAATCAGGTCCTCTTCTCCTGTTTTTCATAATTCCCCCCTTTTTTCTTTATAAATAACTTATGGATTAATTATACCTATCCATTAAGTTAAGATCAATCAAAATTCGATATTTTACCAAAATTAAAAAATCCTTGACTTTAATCGTATATTTACGATAATGGATTTATGAGCCAGAATAAAAAAAATCAATTTAATGATGATCAAATAAAACTCAGCAGATTTGCAAAAGCTTTAAGTCATCCTGCACGCATTGCAATAATAGAGCATTTAGCAAAAGTAAACTCCTGTATATGTGGGGAAATTGTTGAAATAATGCCCCTTGCTCAATCCACTGTTTCTCAACACCTTAAGGAACTTAAGGATGCAGGAATAATCACCGGGGAGATCTCAGGTCCAAAGATATGCTACTGTATTAACCGCGAGACTATCTATGATATGGAAAAACTACTGAAGGAACTGTTATCTGTAATCAACAAAGAAAACTCAGACAAAAAAGGATGCTGTTAAAATGAATTTTAGGCCTATCCAAAAAAATACAAACCTCATAGTAAAAAACCAACAGTCAACTTGCTGCAACCAGAATTTAAACTCTGCTCCATGGATTAGTGGGTTTATCAATTCCAAATATGGGATGATCCCAGTAGTAAAGACAGATTTAGACCGAGAAGACTACAAAGGACATATCAGATCAAGAATTTCCTCCTACAGGGATAATTTCACTATTAACCCTGGACTTTATGCTGTTGGTAATCCAGATAGCTCCTCACACATATTTGTCACTGCAAATTACAAGATGAGTTTTGATCTTCTGCGAAAATCATTAAAAAAAATAAATGGATGGATTCTTGTTCTTAACACAGGCGGCATTAACGTCTGGTGTGCAGCTGGCAAAGGCACTTTCTCTACAGAGGAACTTATCAAGCAGATAAAGTCCACTCATTTAAAAGATATAGCCCCTTCAGGTAAAATTATATTACCTCAGCTTGGGGCACCTGGCATTAACATAGTCGCTGCAAGGAAAGCAACTGGCTTTAATATCTTATATGGTCCTGTGAAAGCTCAAGACATACCTGAATTTTTGCAATGCAACTATAAAGCCAATAGCTCAATGAGAAGGGTTACTTTCTCCATTAAGGAGAGAGCTATTCTCATCCCAATTGAGCTATTCATGATTAAGAAAAAATTCCTGGCTATAGCTCTTATTATTTTAATTTATGGAGGTCTGACCTTAGAGGGTATTATATTTAACAAAATCCCAGAGACATCTTTGCCCCTGCTTATTGCCTTGGTAATATCAATTATATCAGGTGCAATAATTACTCCTCTACTGTTGCCCTATATACCCTTTCGCTCCTTTGCATTAAAAGGAGCAATAAGTGGATTATCCCTTTTATATTTAGCAGATTATATTTTTGGCATATTCACAAAGACAAATCCCTTCCTTAAAATTGCAATTATTATATTAGGGACACTTTTTTCATCATATACAGCTCTTCAATTTACAGGTTCAACTCCATTTACAAGTCTATCTGGAGTAAAAAAAGAAGTTAGATTCACTTTGCCAATCTATATATCAGCGATAGTTATTTCCATAGTTTTACTAATCATAAATAAAGCTATTCAATGGAGTTTAATATGAAATACTTTAAAGATAATGACACTTTAACTTTTATAGAAAGCAAATGCATAGGCTGCACCTTGTGTACAGATGTCTGTCCTCACGGTGTCTTTGAGATGAGAGGGAAAAAAGCTTACCTGGTAAAAGAAAAGAGTTGCATGGAATGTGGAGCCTGTGAAAAAAACTGTCCCGCTGGTGCAATAAAAGTGAAGTCTGGTGTGGGATGTGCTGCTGCAATTATAACAGGACTTTTACGGGGCACAGAACCTACTTGCGACTGCAGCAGCTCATCTGGAAAGTGCTGCTAAGTAAATTAGTCTTTCGCTACCCTGCCAAACTCAATCTTATACTGGCTATAACCTCCAGAGAGATTATATACTTCTTTAAAGCCAAGATTTAAGAGCAGATTTTGAGCTGCATTTCCAGTTGTCCCTTTATTGCAGTGAACTACATATTTTTTATTTTTATCAAAAGATTTGGCTGTCTCTTTTAATTCCTCATGAGGAATATTAATTGCACCATCTATATGTCCTTTGTTGTAATCATCTTTACTGCGCACATCAATTACAGTAAAAGAATCTCTATTTTTCATAAGCTCATGAGGTGTTATCAACTGCCGACCACGGTTTATTGCATTATCAAGTATCATGCCGCTATACATTACCGGATCCTTTGTTGTAGAGAAAGGTGGAGCATAAGCAAGGTCAAGGTGAAAGAGATCCGAAACTTTAGCCCCGAAAGTCATGGCAGTTACAAAAACGTCAATTCGCTTGTCAACGCCTCTTTCTCCAACAATTTGGACACCAAGAATCCTTTCACTTTTTCGTTCACTTATACACTTGATTACAAGCTCTCTACTCTCCTTCAGGTATTTGCTCTGGTTCTCCTTGATATTGTGACTCACAACATAATCAATTCCACGAGTGGCGGCTTCTTTTTCCGAAAGTCCAGTTTGTGCAACTGTAAGTTCAAAGGTTTTAAAAATTCCGGTGCCGGGAACGCCCCTGAATCGTAAATTTCCGCCGGTAATGACATCACCTGCTATGCGCCCCATCTTATTTGCTGTTGAACCGAGAGGCCTGTATATATATTCACCTGTTACGGTTGATTTAACCTCACAGCAGTCACCCACTGCATAAACATCAGGTATATTGGTCTCCATTTTATCATTTACAATTATTCCGCCATGCAATCCCAATTTAATGCCTTTGTTCTTTACAATGTCCGTTGCAGGCTTAACACCTGTAGCAACAACTATCATATCAGTTGCAATTTTACTACCAGATAAAGTATTAACATAGCGACCATTTTCTGTTATGCTTTCCACTTTTTCTGAGGTATAAAGCTTTACGCCATTTTTCAGGAGATGATCTTGTATATAAAGAGCCATCTCGTAATCCATAGAGGGCATTACATGAGGGGCAGATTCAATCAATGTTACATCTAAACCTCTGCTTTTTAGGTTTTCTGCCATCTCAAGTCCGATGAATCCTGCTCCAATGATTACTGCACTTTTGGGATTTTTTTCTTTGATGAAAATTTTTATTCGCTCACCACTTTGCACATTGCGAACAGGAAAAACATTCGCCGAATCAATGCCCTCTATATTTGGAATAGAAGGATTAGCTCCCACAGCGATAACCAACTTATCATAGCTATCAGTGAAAGCTTCACCTGTTTTCAAATTTATAACTGAAATTAGTTTTTTTTCAAAATCAATATCAGTCACCTTGTGCTCTGTAAATATATCTATATTAAAACGCTTCTTAAACCACTGAGAGTTCCTTGGAGTTAAATCTTCTCTGGAAATGTAATCCTCTCCAACAAAGTATGGAATCCCACATCCGGAATAGGATATATCTTTATCCATGTCATATATCACGATCTCCAGATCTTCGCTATTTCTGCGCATCTTTGCAGCAGCAGAAGTCCCTCCTGCAACGGATCCAATAATTAGAACCCTCATAAAAACCTCATATTAAAAATATTTTTCTTTAAATTTTAAAGCTACATTTACCAGACTTATAAGTATTGGCACCTCAAGAAGTGGCCCTATAACAGTTGCAAAAGCCTGACCTGAACTTATTGTAAATATCGCAATGGCAACAGCTATTGCAAGCTCAAAATCATTTGACGATGCAGTAAAACTCAATGCAACGGTTTGACCATAATTGCCACCAAGCTTTTTTGCTATAAAAAAAGTTACAAACCACATGACAAAGAAGTAAATAGCAAGAGGAACTGCTACTATTAAAACATCTTGAGGGGACTCAATTATTTTATTCCCCTGAGTTGCAAACATAACAACTATAGTAAAAAGAAGAGCTACCAGTGTAATAGGCGAGATCCTTGGAATTAAAACTCTTTCAAACCATTCACGTCCCTTTAACATAATGGTTCCATACCTTGTAATCACTCCAGCTAAAAAAGGAATCCCCAAATATATCAACACAGCCTTTGCTGATTCCCACATAGAGATGCTAACATTAAGCCCTGGCACTAGATTAAAAAAATTAAGGGCAACAGTTATAAATAAATAGATATATACTGCATAGAAAAGTATCTGGAATATTGCATTAAGGGCAACAAGACCAACTGCCACCTCTCTATCACCGCCAGCAAGTTCATTCCACACTATTACCATTGCAATGCATCGCGCAAGACCCACAAGGATCACACCTATCATATAATCTGGATAATTGCGCAAAAATATAACAGCAAGAATAAACATAAATACAGGGCCTACAATCCAGTTTTGCACCAGAGACAATACAAGCAATTTTTTGTTTTTAAACGCAAGCCCCATTTCCTCATACTTTACTTTTGTTAATGGTGGATACATCATTAGAATAAGCCCTATTGCTATTGGAATAGAAGTGGAACCAACAGAAAGATTTGTAATAAAAGCTGGCACTGATGGAGCAAAATACCCGAGAGCAATTCCTACTGCAATTGCAATAAATATCCATAAAGTAAGATATCTGTCCACAAAAGATAATTTTCGTGTTAAGTTTTCCATATATTCCTCCATTTTTATTCAATCACATTGTATTAAATGTCTTTATTATTTAAAATAATTCAAATAATGAGTCAGCCTATAGAACCAAAATAATCAGTTGTTATCAACACTCTATTCAACATCCAGATTATATTCGCTATAATTTAAAAGTGAAAATAGTTAACAACCATCCCCTGTCTTTTTTTTATTCAAAGCAGCCATTGCTTTGATATCGCTTTTATAGTTCTTTAATTTTTTCACCTCTGCTTCCAAAGCTGTTATTATCTCTGGATGTAATTCTATAAATTTCTTACTGATTGAGTAATAAACCCATTGGGCATTTTTGCGTGATGAAAGAATCCCTGCAATTTTCATTTTGGCAAGATGCCTTGAGACATTGGCCTGAGAAATCTTTAGAATCGACTCAATATCGCAAACACACAACTCCCTTTCAAGAAGAAGCCCAAGAATTCTTATACGGATATCATCACCCAGGGTTTTAAATATTATTGATAGCTCCATAAATTTATCTCATATATTAGTATATACATATATACTAATATATAAATATAAGTCAAGAATTAATTTTTATTTTTAGCCCACATATCAAGCTGTGTGGCATAATCATCATATACAGCAAAATCTGTGAGTATTGTGGCATGACTCCTGTTATAGATTTTGACCATAGGATTGTTATGAGTTTCCCTATACTTTTCAAGAAGGGCCAATGATGTAAGCTGGTCGTATTTCGCAAAAAGAATAAGGATTTTATCCGGTGGAGTTATCACCCTATGTTCCATAGGTGATACAATACTGTATGCATACCGCAGTTTATCCTCAGAATATCCATCGGCCATAAGACGTTTTTTCAGCTCACATACTTCAGGACTGTCAAGCAATAAGGTATTCCAGTCCAGCACGGGTATCATCGTTGTAATATGGGAGTAAGTCTCAAACTCTGCCGACAACAGCAGAAACGATCCCCCCATGGAGCCAGCCCATGCTGATATATCAGATACTCCCTGTAATTTAAAATACTTTACTGCACTTCTCACCTCCGAGGTGCAGCCGGCAATCATTTTTATATTTCTTACGCTGTCGTGCGTAAAAAACCCCTCCCCCTGATTTTTCCCTGGAGGTATTCTATCAAGATGATATGGTGGTACATAAACTGCAAGAATATATCCTCTTGATATTATCTCCTTAAAAAAATGTTTAATGAATAACAGAGCAAAATTAGAAACTCCCATACCAGGGACAAAAAGAAGAAGACGCCCACCTTTTATTTCAGCTTTGCGGTATATATATAAAACAAGTTTATCATCACGATGAGTCAGTGCGGAGAGTGGAGTATTAAAAAACAGTTTTTCCTGAATAAGACCTGGAACCTCTGGAATATCGAGTTTCCATTCACCTATAGACCTGACTTCAGGTTCGCCGGTATCAAATGGCTCTGTATATTTTGCTAATGAGAAATTTTTTAAAAATAGAGAAAGAACCTCCGGATTTTCCTTTTGATAATCTCTCATTATTTCCTTACAGGATGATTCGATACCGCTTTTATCCAGGTATTTCTGAAAGTCAGAACATGACAAAAAAAGCAAAATCAAAAGTGCTGCAGTTATGCTTGCAGCTCTTTTGTTTTTGATAGATATATAAGCCTTCATTCAATTTTTGCTCCTTTGAAATTATAAGTGAATCCAACAACTTTAAAATTCTGGCTTAATATATCTGATTATGCAACAAATAAACTTATTTAACTAAAAGCTTCCAGATCATCTGTGCTGCAATAAGGTAAAGTACAACACCAATTATAATCTTAACCTGCTTTGTATTGAGCTTTTTGTTCATCAAATAAGATCCAAGCAAAGCTCCAGCTATTGACCCTACAACTGTAAATCCAAGAAGATATAGACTCATATCCCCAAGGGCTGCGTGACCTAAAAATCCAGCCAGTGAAGAGAATATAACCACAAAGGCTGTTGTAGCTGATGCTTTTTTAGGATCTATTCCAAGCCATACCAGAACAGGAACAATAAAGTTTCCTCCTCCAACTCCCAGCAATCCACCAAGATATCCAGCAACAGCTCCAACTGTAGAGCCATAGCCAATCATCTTACCAGTACCTGCCTTAAACTCCTTCCCTTTCGCATTGTAAAACAACATCATTGAGCCTGCAAAGATCAAAAATGCAATAAAAAGCCATAGCAATACTGTCTTTGGCAAATGCTGTGCTGATAATGCTCCCAGAGGTGATAAAATAGCTGCACTAATGATAATAGGTATAGACACTTTGAAAAGAATTAACTTCGATTTTGCATAGTTTATCGAAGCAAAAGTCATTGAAATAGAATTAAGCAACAGAGCAACAGACATTGCAGTTAACAATGGTATCCCAAGTGCAACAAAAACTGGTATCAGTATAAATGCTGCTCCAATTCCTGCAATTGAAAGAACGGTAGTAAATAAAAAAGTTATAACTCCTGCTATTAAATATGTAAACATCTCAACCTCCAGATTAATACAAACAATTCCATTACCCCCCTTCTCCCCACAATGGGGAGAAGGTATACTATGACAGAGGGTAGCTTTTACTTCACAGCACAATCCATACAGACTTTTTTATCGCCCTTTATTCGTCCATATTCCATAACAGTCATTTCACCACACTCTTCACAAACAAAGCTGTTAAAGCTGTGAGGATGCTCCTCAAGATTATAATCAAATACCTCTGAAACCTTGATGAGCATTTCTTGTGGAGCATTCATAACTTTCTGAACAAGAGGCTCAACCTCAGAATCTGGAACCTGGCTTGCCGGAACACCCTTTTCCCTGTAATTCTTGAAAAAAGTTGTATTTTTATTACCAAGCATAGCATCCGCAGTTGGAGTTACTCTCACTGCTT
>MWCI01000063.1 GCA_002069965.1 Spirochaetes bacterium ADurb.Bin218
GAAAAGGGTGAATTCAAAAAAAGCTTTTTCAATTTTCTAAAGGCACGTGATATAAACGAAAGCAATACAAGTACTATATATATGCTTGCTCTATCGGCATTCGGATATTACAATATCAAAGATGCCTTAAACTACTCACAGATGTATTTAAAACTATTCCCTAAGGAACAGAACATGCTCTACATAGCTGGTTCCTGTTATTACATAAACGACGACACAAATGCTTTGCATTACCTTTTAATGGCAAAAAACTCAAAAACCTTTGAAGGGCTGCTGTCAAGTGGGCTATATCTGGAACTAACAGGGGATTATAAAAATGCAGAAAATATTCTAAAAGCTGTTTCAAATTATCGAAACAATATGGTTACAGTGCAAATAGGACTTGCAAAGATAAAAACAATACATGGGAAGGAAGATGAAGCATACAATGCCTTAGTATCAGCTGGGACAACCTGTTTCCGCAATGGACTCTTTCCAACAGCAGAAAGGCTTTTTTATCAAGCAATGATGATAAATAATCAAAACAAAGAGATTTATTATTACCTTGCAAGGGCTCATGAAGAAAACAAAAACTATGCAATGGCAATAAGCTATTACCAGAAGTATTATCAGCTTTCAGGAGAAAACGATATTCTTGTTCACATAGGATACCTCTATGGAATACAAAAAAATTATACCAAGGCTGAGGAGTTTCTTGCCAGGGCAATTGAAAAGCTGCCAGAAAATCCAGGGCCATATTTCTTCCGTGGGCTTATAAATATCTGGGGAGAGAATTACGTAAAGGCCAAAGAAAATATATCCATTGCCATAAACAAAAAAAATGATGAGGAAACCTTCTTTTTCTATTTAGCCTTTGTAAACGAAAAACTCGGACAATATAAAGAGGCAGAGGAAAATCTTCGTGATGCCATAAGGGTAAATCCTGAAAGTGCTCGTTCCATGAATTTTCTCGCATACCTCTTTGCAGAAAAAAACATAAACTTAGAGGAGGCTTTTACCCTTGTGACAAAGGCTCTGGATATTGAACCAGGAAATAGTGCATATCTCGATACATTGGGCTGGATCTATTATCAAAAGGGCAATTACGAAAAGGCCCTGATGTACCTCCTTGAAGCTGAAGAAAAAATTAACGAAATTGAAAATCCAGATTTTGTAATATATGAACATATTGGAGACACATACCTCAAACTTGGTAATCAGAATATGGCTAAATTTTATTACGAAAAGGGGCTTAAGATTGAAAAAAACGAAAGATTAGAAAAAAAATTAAAACTTCTAAAAAATGGAGATAACCATGTGGCAAAGTAAAAAAGTTATCTTAATTATAATTCTGTTATTATTTTTCAATTGCTCATCGGCAAATAAAAATATAACCTCCCCAGAGGTATCAAAAACTGAAGATGCGCAGGCAACTGAAATTCTAAAAATAATACAAGAAATAAATCAATCATCCCCTGCAACAATAAGCTCTTCATTTACTGCAATTGGAGACAGCAATGGCAAAAAGTTTAATATAGAGGGGGTTGTTTTTTTTCAGAAAGATGAATCTTATTATTTAAGCTTTTCTGATTTTATCTTTAAAAGCAAAATTGTTGATATCTACCGCGACATGAATCGACTATTCTTTTACTATCCAGCAGAAAAGAAGCTCCTACTTGATGATGTCAATAAGATCGATATCCACAACTACACAGGTTTTAGAGCTGAATTTGCCTTTATTCAAGATATGTTCTCTGGAAAAATTCCACTCCTTGCAGATTATTCTGTAAATAAAGTACTTCAGGAGAGCGGTGAAACATATTACCTAATACTGGAGAATGATCAATATTTTGAAAACATATATATCAAGAAAAATATACCTGAAAAAATTCTAATTATACACAAAAAGACTAAAGAAAAAACTGAAATATACCTCTCTTCTGTGATGGAGAAAGATAAGAGTATATTTTACAAAAAAGTCAAGATAATAGCTCCATCAATAAATCTATTTATAGATATAAAATTTACAAATACAAAAATCAATGAGCCAATTCAGATCCCGAGAGCTGAAATTCAAAAATTTAAAAAGAACATCGAGATAATAAAAATAAACTAAGGTGTGGCCTATCCACACCTTGAAAATCCGCAACTCCTGCAAACAGAGCAGCCAGATTCAAACTCAAGAGGGCCATGGCAATCAGGACAAACCCCTGTCATAATAGAATCGCTGTCCCTTCCATTGGTCTCTGCTATAATCTGTGCCCTTTCTGATTTTAAATTTGTAGTTATATCAAGAACCCCGCTGTATCTTTCAATGGCCTTTGCAATTGCATCAGAGCAGGAGTATATTCTGCCACCTTTTTCCCAGATCTGATTAGGACAACGAACTCCTTTAAGTTGTTTAACTATCTGATCCTTGTCTATACCGCTTCTAAGAGCAAGAGATATAAGTCTACCAATTGCCTCTGTCTGGCTTGCTGCACATCCTCCACCTTTACCCATTGTAGCAAAAACTTCAAATATGCCTTTTTCATCTTCATTGATAGTTACATAGAGAGATCCGCAACCTGTATTCATCTTCCTTGTAGTTCCCCATGTGACCTCATGCCTTGGCCGCGGAATTTTTGTTTCAACTTTAGATGCTCTTTCATCCTCTGCCTTTTTACCTTCCCCTGATGCTGGCTTTTGTAAAACCTGATTATCCCTTGAGCCATCTCTATATACAGTTACTCCTTTACATCCAAGCTCATAGGCAAGATCATAAACCTCTCTGATATCTTCCTTTGTTGCACTATTGGGAAAATTCACTGTCTTAGAAACTGCATTATCTACATATTTCTGAAATACCGCCTGTGTCTTTATATGCCACAGAGGAGAAATATCATGGGCTGTTACAAATACTCTTTTTATTGATTCTGGAACTTCTTCAATATCCCTTACAGAGCCATGAACTGCAACCTTATCCATTATTGAATCTATCTCATCATCGGAGAAAAAATTTCTAAGAGCATCTTGGAACTGAGGATTAACCTCAAGCAAGCGATCATTATCCATAACATTCCTTACATAGGCAAGGGCAAATATAGGCTCAATGCCACTTGAGGTATCTGCTAAAATGCTTATTGTGCCAGTAGGTGCTATGGTTGTTGTAGTGGCATTTCTAAGGGGGGACTCACCTTTCTCTGCATAAACAGACTTCTCAAAAGTTGGAAATGCCCCACGATTTATTGCAAGCTCAGCGGACTTAATCTTTGACTCTCTCTGTATAAAGGACATAACAGACTCTGCCACTTCAATAGCCTCATGGGAATCATAGGCGATATTAAGTTTTATTAGCATATCTGCATATCCCATAACGCCAAGTCCTATTTTGCGGTTCATCTTTGTCTTTTTCTCTATCTCTTTTAACGGATAGTTATTCATATCAATTACATTATCAAGAAAATGGACAGCCCTGTGAGTAATTTTCTTTAAAAGTTCAAAGTCAATCTCTGGCCTGCCATCTTTTTCTTTTACCACTTTGCTTAAATTTATTGATCCAAGATTGCAAGATTCATATGGAAGAAGAGGCTGCTCACCACAGGGATTAGTGCTTTCAATAAGGCCAATCTTTTTTAATGGGTTAAATTCATTTATTCTATCTATAAACACAATGCCAGGCTCACCATTTTTCCATGCCATGTCAATTATCAGATCATATACATCTCCTGCATTAAGTTTACCTGACGGAGTTCCATTCCTTGGATTTATAAGGTAGTAATCTTCCCTTCTCCTTGCTGCCTCCATAAATGAATCAGTGAGTGCAACTGAAATATTAAAATTAGTCAAAGAGGTTTCCTCTGACTTTGACTTTATAAACTCAAGTATGTCAGGATGATCTACATTAAGTATGGCCATATTCGCACCACGCCTTGTTCCACCCTGTTTAACAGTCTCAGTTGCTGTATTAAAAATATTCATAAAGGATACAGGACCGCTTGATACTCCTGCAGTACTGCTCACCACATCATTTTTTGGCCTTAGTCGAGAAAAAGAAAAACCAGTGCCTCCTCCGCTTTTATGAATAAGCGCCATATTTTTTAAGGCATCAAATATACCTTCCATTGAATCCTCAACAGGCAGGACAAAACAGGCAGAAAGCTGACCCAAAGGACGACCTGCATTCATCAAAGTTGGGCTATTGGGCAAAAAAAACATCTCAGCCATCATGTCATAAAATTCAGTGGCAACCTGATTTACATCGTCATCTGTTCCTCCGTAGAAAAAATCTGCCAATGCCACAAATTTTGCCACTCTTTCAAAAAGCCCCTTTGGTGACTCAATTATGTCTCCTTTATCATTACGAGCAAGATACCTCTTTTCAAGAACAGTTAAGGCATTTACTGAGAGTTGTGGTTCAAGAGATGAATATATTTTCACGTTCTCAAATTTTTTCATCATAGAAAATCCTCACCATAAACTTTATTAAATTTTAATAAACAAAATTTATCAAATAGTCATTTTAAAATCTCATACAGACATTAAATATGAATTATCTTAATTTTCAATATTTTATTGATATTTTCTATATTATTTTTGTCCGGTTTTCTTATTGATGTATTTGCATCAATTTTAATAGTATAAGATAAAAGAGTTAATTTTCTATACCCAAAAAAAGCTTTAGAATAGCTAAAATAACTTATGCCTTATTTTTTATAAAATTAAAGTCAAGGGTTTATCAGTAATTATTCCTAAATATAATTTTTAGTGTAAAATCAAGAAAATATTACCTCCACAGCCGAAGACAGCAGTGTAATAGAGTATTTTTATTTTAAAAAAGTTAAGGAATAAATACTAAAGTTTTATTGAAAAAATAAAAAAAATATATATATTTTTAAAATGTTTAAATAACTAAAATACCGATAAAAACCATAGAGATTATTTTTGCCATGGGGGAAGCATGAAATATCAGCTCACAGCACGACAGGAATTAGAGAGAAAAGGCGCATTTTTTTATATATTGTCTTATTCTATAATGTTTATCACTTCTCTCTCTTTTCAGCTTATGGCAGGTCTTAACTTTAAAGAAGTGCTCCCAAGCATAGTCATAAATTCAATAAACCTAACTCTGGGCTTCCTTGTATATCGAAAAAAAAGAAAAGGTGAAAAGGCCTATATTATTCCATGGTTTATTGCCTTTTTGAGCATATCAGCTGTTCTTGCTACAAAATATAATTACGCTGCCCAATACAACTGGACCTTTGCAGTCCAATCTGTTAACTCTACTTTTATACTTGTTCTCTTTGTTGCAATGCTGTATCTATTTTATCAACCATGGCTTTTTAAATTCTTTTCAACCTTTACAATCATAAACTGGATAATATTTCTCTATCTTGCATATATCAATGGAGCTGAATTTTACTGGCACAGTCGAATAAATGGCATTCCTGTTACTCATGGTGTTATAATTGCCAGAGAAATTTTTATTATCATAGCATCAATTGTGATATTTATGATTACCTACCGCAATATCCCTGATATAGTTAAATATGAAGAAAAGGTTGAGGAGCAAACAGAACAAATAAAGAAAAGCATAGAAACTCAACACAGGATGACCGAGCTCATAAAAGAGAAGATGGAAAATCTCTTCCAGAAAGTAAATTCCCAGAATGAGCTTATAAATAAATTTAATCAGAAAATGGAAACTCAATCTGCAAGCTTTGCCGAGATGTCTGCCACAATGGAAGAGCTTGCAGGCTCTGCTGAACAAATTGCCTCTGAGGCTGTTTCGCAAATTGATGGCAATGTAAAGATGGAGTCAATAATCGAAGAATTCAAAAATATCCAGGATGAGACAAAACAAAATCTTGATGACACCTATAAAGACATTCAAGCAGTCTCTGATAAGAGCAATATCGCAAATGACGCCCTTGGCGAGGTGGAAAAGACTGTTGTTGCAATTAAAGAGCAAAGCGGAAAAATTGCAGAAACAGTAAATCTCATAGTAGACATTGCAGACAAGATCAATCTACTTTCTCTCAACGCCTCTATTGAAGCAGCACGAGCTGGAGACGCAGGAAGAGGCTTTGCTGTTGTTGCAGATGAAATTGGCAAACTGGCTTTTCAGACTCAGGAAAGTATAAAAGAGATTGAGAAGGTGCTCTCTGAAAATACAAAGAATACAACTGATGGGGTTTCTGTTATACAAAAGACCGCCTCTATGATGAGAGAGATGATAAACCACATGCAAGAGAGCTCTCACAAAATCCAGACACTACAGGAATCAATTTTTATAGAGCAAAAATACATTAAGATAATCATATCCCAGATGAATGATAATATATCTCAGGCCAAAAAAATAGGGACAGCAACTGATGAGCAGAAGGTTGCGGTTGAATCAACATCTCAGGCCATAGAGCACCTAATAGAGATCCTCAATGAGATGGTTGAGGAGCTTAAGGATCTATCAAAGGCTGCCCATGAGATTTATGAAAATGCAGTCGATCTCTTAACTGACACAGAAAGAGCTCTAAAGGGAGACTCTTAAAAATTATATTTTGCAAAGGAAACCTTCAATTGGGAAAAGAAGAATTTAAAGCAGCTCTTTTTGATGCTGTAGAAAATTTAGTACAGCACAGACTCTCCAATCCAGGACGAGAACTCATCATGAGCTATTTCAATGATAGCGATGGAAATTCATCTCTGGAAAGAGCAATCAAAGCAATGGAGAGATATATCCATGATGATTTCCCTGTAAAGGAAAAACGAAGCAAAAAGTTAAAGGCAAGCCTTAACAGACTTGCCTATGAAGCAGAAAAATGGGATAATGAAGATTAAATCTTCAAAACACTTAACCAGTAAATCTATCTAATCATTGTTCTAAATTGTTCAAAGAGATACCTTGAGTCATTAGGGCCAGGGCAGGCCTCTGGATGATACTGCACAGAAAAAATTGGCAATTTTTTATGTCTGAGGCCTTCCACTGTGTTATCATTGAGATTTAGATGAGTAATCTCCACATCCTTTATATTTTTTACCGAGTCCATATCCACAGCAAATCCATGATTCTGAGATGTTATCTCAACCTTTCCTGTGGCAAGGTTTTTTACTGGTTGATTGCCACCTCTGTGACCAAACTTAAGTTTATATGTCTTGCCTCCAAGTCCAAGTCCAAGGATCTGATGACCAAGACATATCCCAAAACATGGAATCTCTTCTTTCACAATATCATGAACTAAATTATAGGCATAAGTAACAGCAGCAGGATCACCAGGTCCATTGGATAAAAACACGCCCTTTGCACCATCGGCAATAACATCTTTTAGAGGAGTTGCTGCAGGATATACAGTAACATTAAATCCAGAGGAATTAAGCAGCCTTAAGATATTTCTCTTAACACCAAAATCATAGACAGCCACAGAAGGATTTGACGCATCCCTTTGGCCGAATTCGTATTTCTGCAGACAGGTCACTTTTGATGCAAGATCAAGCCCGTTCATCTGAGGATGAGCCTTTAATCTCTCGATAGCATTCTTCTTATCAAGAAAAATTCCTGATCTCATTGCTCCTTTATCTCTCAGATGCCTTGTAAGCATCCTTGTGTCAACACCCTCTATGGCAACAATTCTACCCTCTTTGAGATAATCCCCCAGTGAACCAGTTGCCCTGAAATTTGAATAGGTTTTGCTATATTCCTTAACTACAAAACCTGCAACCTGTATTTTTTCGGACTCTACATCCTCACCATTTACACCGTAGTTACCAATCATTGGGTATGTCATCGCAACAATCTGGCCACAATAGGATGGATCTGTTAATACCTCCTGATATCCACTCATGGAGGTATTAAAAACAGCCTCCCCTATTGTCTCACCTTCAAAGCCAAAAAGTTTCCCTTCAAATTCTGTTCCATCTTCAAGTATAAACCAGGCCTTTTGTGCCATTAAATTACTCCTTATAAAATTAAAAGCTTATTCAAAGCGGACCTTTACCGAACCGCCATGCTTATCACCAAAACCCTCATATTCAGACATAAGAGTCACAGGTCCTTTTGCCTTTTGTAATGACTCTTTATTTAAAAGCTGGAAGGTTGTCCGTCTCATAAAGGTTTCCACTGATGTGCCAGAGGAAAATCTTGCAGCTCCCCCTGTTGGCAAAATATGATTTGTCCCTGAGTAATAATCCCCTACAGCGACAGGGGCATATCTACCCAAAAATAGAGAGCCAACGTTCTTTATTTTATCCAGATACTCAAGAGGATTATCCACCATGAATTCCATGTGCTCTGGGCCATATTTATTACTAAAATCAATTGCCTCTTCAATTGTATCAACTAAAATTATAATTCCATTTTGTATAGAGGTCTTTTTTATCTCATGCCTGCCCCTCCCTGATTTAATGTCTTCTTCTATATGCTCATTGACCTCACGGGCAAGCTTTTCAGATGTTGTAACAAGGACAGCCAGAGCTCTTTCTTCATGTTCTGCCTGAGATAAAAAGTCCCAGGCAACCCATTTGGGATTGGATTTTTCATCAGATATAATTAAAACCTCGCTTGGACCTGCCATGGAATCTATCTGAATTATTCCCATGCTGAACAGATATGTCTTTGCTGCTGTTACATAGATATTCCCAGGTCCTACAATAATTTCTGATTTTGGCAATATAGGTGAACCAAAAGCAGCCAGGGCAATACCTTGCGCCCCTCCAGATTTTATAATCTTTGTAAGTCCAAGCTCCTTACATATTGCAAGAGTCACATCAGGGATATTGCCATTTTTATCAGGAGGAGTTATAACTGTTATATTCTTTGTCCCTGCAATCTGTGCAGGTATAACTCCCATCAGGACAGATGATGGGTAAGAGGCTTTGCCGCCAGGGACATAAATACCAGCACTTTCTATTGCCTGATATGTCATTCCTAAAATAGTTCCATCTTCTCTGCTATAAATAGAATTATCCCTTAGCTGCCTTCTGTGGAACTCTTCAATATTTCTTCTTGCTTCCATAAATGCTGCAAGGAGTTCCTTGGAAGTATTTTTATGAGCCCTTTCAATTTCTTCCTCTGTGACATATACAGAATCAAGCTTCACTCCATCAAACTTATGAGTATATTTTATAACAGCTTCTTCCCTATTATCCCTAACATCCTGAACGATGGGAACAACTGTATTTATCATAATTGAGCTAAAATCCTCACCAAATCTATTAAAAAGCCTATCCAACTCTGTAGTTGTAAGCTCCTTATACCTCTTTATCTGGACCATATAAATCTCCTTAGGTTACAATAAACTCAAATTTTTAACCATTAAAAAAGCTATTAAAAATGTCAAGTTTTAGATCCAGAAAATCTTTTTTTTAATCATCCTTTACTTTTTCATATCAACACAAAGAATGCGCTTTATTCCACTTTTATTGTGATACGTAACTGAAACTGTGACACAGATATTACCTGTTGCTGAGGACAAATAGGGTTCTGTAACAGCCACATCAGTTCCAGCTGAGATAAGATAAAAATATTCCTTACCAGATTGGTCTGCCCCTATTTTATCCGGATGGAACATAACGCTTTGAAATTTTCCAATTATTTTTGTATTAACTATGGTATCGCTTATTTGAATTCCATCATTATTCAAAACATAGGCACATTCAATAACTTCATCCTTATCTATTTTGTCATGCAGAATAGAATTTATAAAGGTTTCATCAATTTCTGAAAGAGCTCCGGCAATTTCATGTGCTCTATCAAAATAAAACTTAAGTTCCCTTTCTGCTTCCAGAATCATCCTACTTTTACTTTTAATGAGTTTTGCAGAAAGCTCAGTTATTTCCCTTGAAACTTCATCCAATAGATCTAAATCATCTAATGGTTTACTGAAGAAATATCCCTGCAGCATGTCTGCCCCAAAATCCATAACAACCAGAGCATCCTCCAGCGTCTCCACTCCCTCCGCAATTACAAGAGCACCTGTTTTATGTGCAAGATGAGTAACTGACGCCGCTACCTCCCGCTTATAAAAATCATTGCAAACACCCTCTGTGAGAGATTTGTCTAATTTCACTATATTTGGTCGCAGGCTTACAATTCTTGACCAGTTTGAAAAGCCTGCTCCAAAGTCATCAAGTGCTATAAGAAAGCCGAGATTCCTATATTCCTCAACAAATTTAAAAATTATATCCATATCGCTTATGTCTGATTCAAGAATTTCTATGACAATTGCAGAGGGGGATATACCATTTTGAATTACAGAATTTAAAAATTTCTTTGATCCAAAGCCTTTTATTATTGCATCGCTTTCTACATTTATAGATAAAAACTTTTCCCCATCAATGGCATAAATACTCTTAAAAGATTCCAAAGCCTTTTTCCTGAAAAGTCTATCAAGTTCTAAGGACAGTCCCAAACCTTTAGCATACACCATAAGTATATCTGGTGCAATCAGTCCACATTCTCGCACTCCTCTGTTAAGAGCCTCAAATCCTACTATTTGCTTTTTTTTAACTGAAACTATTGGTTGAAAATGGGTAACTACTTTCTCATTAGCTATAATGCCCTTTAATTGTATTAACCTATCATCAGCATCCATATTCATGACCTTATCACTTATAGTTTTTAGGTCATTATAAAATTAAACCTCAAATTCAAAAGCATTAACTCACATTGCTATGCAAAATTCCATAAAATTAACATAAATTTAAAAAGTCACAAATAGGCAAAAATTAAAAGTTATTCATATTTTTACTTGAGTAAAAAGCTGCTGCTAATAATCTTGCTAAAAGTTTAATTTTCAAGAGGTGAAAAATGTCATTTCAATCCATACCAGCAAGAAACGAGATAAAAAATGAATATAAATGGGACTTAACCCCCATGTTTAAAGATGATCAGCAATGGGATAGCCTATACAAAGAACTTGAATCGAAAATCGAAGAATACGAAAAATTCAAAGGCAGACTTGCAAAGTCCTTTGATGCCTTTAAAGCTGCTATTGAATTTGATTTAAATCTATCACGACAATTGGAAAAGCTTTACACTTATGCTCATTTAAAAAGCGATGAAGATAAGAGCAATCAAACATATCTGGCAATGTATCAAAAAAGCGTAAACCTTTACACAAGAATATCTGAAGCCTCAAGCTTTATAGTCCCAGAAATTCAATCCATTGATCCAGAGGTTATGAGTAAATATATCTGTGAGCCTTCAATGAAGGAGTATAAATTTTATCTTGAAAAGATTATACGCTACAGACCTCACACCTTAAGTAAAGAAATTGAACAGATCCTTGCAATGGCAGGGGAAATAGCTCATGCTCCCGCACAGGTATTTAGCCAGCTTGATAATGCAGATATAAAATTTGGAATTGTTAAAGATAGCTCTGGGAAAGAAATTGAACTCAGCCATGGAAACTTTTCAACACTCTTGCAAGATGAGAGTAGAAATGTTCGTGAAACTGTATTTAAACAATATTACAGATCTTATGACAATTTAAAAAACACAATATCTGCCACCCTTGAGCACTCAAATAAAAAAGACGTATTTTTTGCCAGAGTGAGAAACTTTAAAAGTAGCAGAGCTGCCTCATTATTTTCTGATAATGTTCCAGAAAAGGTTTACGACAATTTAATAAATACAATTCACTCAAACTTGACTCCACTATTTAAATATTTAGACTTTAGAAAAAAAGCTCTCCACTTAGATGAACTCCACTTCTATGATACCTATGTCCCAATTGTAAAGAATGTTGATTTTTCTATGACCTATGAAGAGGCTGTAGAGACCTGTGTCCAGGCACTTGCCCCACTTGGCAGGGAATACACAGAAATAATGAAAGAGGGACTCCTTGGCGGATGGGTTGACAGATATGAAAATAAAGGAAAACGAAGCGGTGCCTATTCCTCTGGCTGCTATGACTCCTACCCTTACATACTCCTTAACTATGAAGATAAAAACATCAACTCTCTATATACTCTGATACATGAAGCAGGACACTCCATGCACTCCTACTACTCAAAAAAAAATCAACCCTATGTAAATGCTGATTATACCATATTTGTAGCAGAGGTAGCTTCAACCTTTAACGAAACACTACTGAGCCATTATCTACTTGACCTTTACAAAGATAACAAAAAGATGAAAGCCTACATCTTAAACAGAGAGATCGATAATATCCGTGCAACTCTCTACAGACAAACAATGTTTGCTGAGTTTGAAAAAATCACCCATGAGATTGTAGAAAAAAACGAGCCACTTACACTTGAGGTTATGAGAAACTCTTACAGGGATCTGCTAAAAGCATACTTTGGCAATCACCTTAAAATAGATGATGAGCTTACACTGGAATTTTTGCGCATTCCGCATTTTTACTCTGCCTTTTATGTTTATAAATATGCAACAGGTATCTCAGCAGCTATTGCCCTTGCAGAAAGAGTGCTAAATCATGGGGAAAGCGCAAGGGATGCCTACATATCTTTTCTTAAGCTTGGTGGAAGCAAATATCCTCTGGAAGAATTGATAGATGCAGGTGTTGACATGAGTTCACCTGAACCTGTTGAGATGGCAATTAAACACTTTTCAAATCTTGTTGACAAACTCATACAGGAATTTGATTTATTCTAAAAAAATCGAGGAGTTTTTTATGAGAGAAAAAATTGTATTTCTTGATGCAGCAACAATAGACTATGGTGATATTGATTTTTCTGCTTTTGCAAAGCTTGGCCATTTTATTGCCTACCCTATAACAAAAGAAAACGAGGTCATTGAAAGATGCAAAGATGCCTCAATCGTTATTACAAATAAAGTTCAATTTACCAAAGACGTCATAGCTGCCTGCCCTGATATTAAGCTCATTGCTGTATCTGCTACAGGCTATAACAATATTGATGTGGAAGAAGCAAAGAAACGAGGAATTCTTGTAACAAATGTTCCAGGATACTCCACTCCTACAGTGGCTCAGCTGACCATGTGTTTTATTCTTGCACTTGCAACGAATTTATTAAAATACAATGAAGCAGCTCATGATGGGACATGGAGCAAGTCACCATTTTTTACCATTGGGAACTGGCCTTTCTTTGATCTTGAAGGGAAAACAGTTGGGATCATGGGGCTTGGAGCCATAGGAAGTGAAGTTGCCAGGCTTTGCACAGCCTTTAATATGAATGTTGTCACTCTAAGCAGAGATGGCTCTACATCAGGTCCATACAAAAGACTTCCTCTTTATGAGCTTGCGGCAAAATCTGATTTTGTTTCAATTCACATGCCTCTAACAGATTACTCAAAATATCTTATTAACAAAGAATTCTTTTCTCATATGAAAAAAACTGCCTTTCTCATCAACATGGCAAGAGGTGCAATTGTCAACTCAACAGATCTTCTCCATGCACTTCAGGAAGGAAAGATTGCAGGTGCTGCAATTGATGTGATGGAAAAGGAACCACCTCTGCCTGATGATCCTTTACTAAAAGCCCCTAATCTTATAATCACACCCCATATAGCATGGGCAAGTTTTGAATCGCGCACAAGGCTGCTAAATGAGATTGCAAAAAATATTGAAGAATTTCTTAAAGGAAATAAGCGCAACATAGTAAATATATAAAATAAAAAATACAAGCTCGAGGTAAAAATGGACTCAGAGATTAAATACGTCCCAGTAAAAAATCACGGCCATCCAGGGACTTTTAAATATAATTGGTTTTACTACAGATCTGCAATAA
>MWCI01000064.1 GCA_002069965.1 Spirochaetes bacterium ADurb.Bin218
GGCAACTATTTTTGATATTAAAATTGAAATTTCATATAAAAGCATCAATGGAACTCCAACCAGAGACTGAGAGAATGGATCTGGTTGAGGCGTAATTAAAGCTGCAATAATCCATATTATAACTATGGCATATTTTCTTTTATTTATCAAAAACTGAGGTGATATCAAGCCTAGTCTGGTTAAGACTAGAATAATTACTGGGATTTCAAAAAGAATTCCCATTATAAGACAGGAAAATATTATAAAACTTAAGTAATCCTCAGCACCAATTGTGCTTATCATTTCTGGTCCAACAAAGCTCAACATAACCTTAATTGCAGCAGGCAGTAAAACAAAGAATACAAAGGCGACTCCACTGTAAAAAAGTATTACTGCAGAGATTATTGTTACTCTGGAGAACATTCTGTTTTGGACTTCAATTGCTGGGACAATAAAGCGCCATATATGAAAAATAATTATAGGCACAAGAACAAGGAAGGCAGATGCTGCAGAAACTTTGAATTTCAGCATAAATCCACCAATAAGAGTAAAGATGTTGAGTTTATTTCCAGAATCAAGGAAAGGTTTGTTTATATAATATACTATTGTATCTGAGAAGTAAAAGGCAACGCATGTAATTACTATAAAGGCAACAAGGACATTTAACACTCTGGAACGAAGTTCATCAAGGTGTTCCACCACAGTCATTGGTTTATCTCCTCTGGCTAAGGCCTCTGGATCAATCTCCTCCTGTGGTTCTGTTGCAGAGTCTTCTTCTGTGAGCAATTGATATAATTTTTTAGCAGGATCTTCTTTTTTCTTCGGTTCCTTTTTGGGAGGAATAATCAAATCACCGGAATTTACCTCACCGTGCTGTGGTTCTTCCTTCGGTGTTTTGCCTTTTCTTTTGATCTCTACGACCTCTTTTTCTGTTGTGCCCTTTGAGGCTTTTTTGGATGTCGCAGAGGCTTTAACTTTGGAGTTACTCAGGCCCTTACTTTTACTGGTTTGTTGTTTTTCGTTATCTTTCTTTCCCAATGTTTTCACCAGATATGGAGATTTTTAGTTAAAATTCTTCTGTTCCAATTAACTTTTCGTTTTCATCAAATATTTTCCATTTCCCACTTCTTTGGCTATTTTTGTAATACCCTTCATATTTTCTTCTTCCAGTTTCATAGAAAAATTTCCATAGGCCATTTTTTTTATCATTTGTCCATTGACCAATGGATTTTCTTTTTCCATTTGGGTAAAAGAGGTTTTCCTGACCATTTTTCTTCCCATGGGAATACATTGAAATTTCTTTTGGATTGCCATCTGGATAGTATTCTCTGAAGACTCCATCAAATAAATCATTTTTAAAGTTTATCTCATACAGAGGGATTCGATTTTCTTGATACTCAGTATATAGACCATGGAGTTTTCCTTTTCTGTAAAGGGATTTCACTCTTACTTTACCATCTGGAAAATATATAATCCACTGACCTTCTTTTTCGTCATTTACATAACTTCCTTCTGCTTTTACGATCTGAGCATTTTCATTTTCAAAGTAGATTTTCCATTTACCATTTTTTTGACCCTTTTTAACCGGGCCTTCTGCTTTAATTATATTATCATCCCAAAAGAATTGGGCAGTTCCATTCTCTATGGTTAAGTTCTCATTGGCAATATCTTCATCAGGCTGAAGGATTGTTATTTCTTTTTTAGGTTCATCTTCCTCAGGGATAACTATTTCTGAGGAAAATAAAGCAAGGCTTAACGCAAAAAAAATTGAAATAATAAAGAGCGCTTTTTTCATTTTGAATACCTACAATAGTGTTATTTTTATAAAGAAAAGTGTTATGTCTTCTTAGAATTTTTTATGTTTTTCTTATTCTATACCGATAAATAATTCAGGTATAAATTACTCAGTCAATTATAGAAATTTAAAAATGAAGTCAATTGTTTTTTCTCAAAATATAGTTCTTCAGTTCCTTTGAGGGGCAATTTTAAAAAGAGGGTTATTTAATATGATGAGATCTTTGTGGACAGCAGCTTCTGGAATGATTGGTCAGCAGTTTAATATTGATACAATTGCAAACAACCTATCCAATGTAAACACAACTGGATTTAAAAAACAAAGAGCTGAGTTTGAGGATTTACTCTATCAGACAGTTTTAGCTGCAGGAACACCTGCTACAGAGGTTACAGAAATTCCAACTGGAATTCAGGTGGGACATGGGGTAAAGGTTGCTGCAACTCAAAAAATGTTTGAACAGGGAAGCCTTCAAAATACTGAGAATAAACTTGACCTTGCTCTTGAGGGCGAAGGCTTTTTTAAGATTCAGCTTTATGACGGGACCTTTGCCTATACACGGGACGGCTCCTTTAAAATAGATTCCAACCGCCAGGTTGTTACATCAAATGGATACCTGCTTGAACCTCCTGTTATTTTGCCAGAAAACTTTATTATGAATACTTTGTCCATAAGTCAGGATGGTAGAATCACTGTCAAGATTGTTGGGGAGGAGGATCCTGTTGAGGTAGGGCAGCTTGAGATCTACAGGTTTGTTAATCCCGCTGGTTTAAGCAGTATAGGTGGTAATCTTTACAAAACAACTCCTGCAAGTGGCGAGGAAATTCCTGGTCAGCCTGCCTTTGAAGGAATGGCAAAGGTTCATCAGGGTTTTTTGGAGATGTCCAATGTAAAGGTGGTTGAAGAGATGGTTAACATGATTGTGGCTCAAAGAGCCTATGAGGTAAACTCAAAGGCAATACAAACATCTGATTCAATGCTTAACACTGCAATAGGACTCAAACGATAATGAGGGGATTGTTCTTTACAACTTTTATTCTTCTGCCTCTGTGTGCTGTTGCGCAACTTAAACTTTACCTTTTGCCAGAGGTGACCCTTGAAAAAAGAGCTGTTTTAGTTTCTGATATTTTGAAAGTCGATGGCAATAGTAACAATCCCATTGCCACTATTGTTATACCTGAGGAGCTTTATAGAGATGGTATTATTGATTCATCTGAACTGAGGAATATGTTGAGTGGCCTTTTATCCGAAAGTTTTGTGATCTTTGGCAATGGCACACGTGTGTTATTTAAAAATACAGAAACAATAGAACCAAAAAGCAGAGAATTTTCTCCTGTTTTTAAAAAGGGTGACAATGTGATTATTGTTGTTCGAAAGGGGGATATTACAATTGAAATGAAGGGAAAAGCTCTGAGAGATGGTTTTGAAAATGAGGATGCTGAGGTAAGGGTAAAAAGTGGCAAGCTCATTAAAGGAAAAATTTCTGATGGTAAAGTGATAGTTAATCTATGAAGAGAAAAATTATAATATCATCACTTGTGCTTTTATGTGCAGTGGCTCTATATGGTGGGACACTGTGGGTTGACAGAGATATCTATGTCACAGATAGAAACATAAAGGCAGGTGATATTGTAATAATAAGGGTAAGGGATTTTTCAAAATTAAAATTTGATATTTCTGTTGTAAATAACTCCAACTCCAACATAACAGCCAATCCAGATTTTACAATAACTGGCTTTTTGCCAAAGGTAAACTCAAATAAAACAATAAAAAATAACGACTCAACTAATTTTACAGGTAATTCAAAGATAGAATTTTCTGTAGCAACAACCGTAGGTCAAATTCAAGCCAATGGAAATGTTGTTTTAACTGGCACACGAACCTATACATTCAATGGAATAACAAATACTCTTACAGTTACTGGGATTGTTGATCCAAAGATGATAAGTGGAGGAGTAATAGACTCAAGCCATGTTGCAGATTTTAGAATTCAGATAACAGGCACAAAAGAAGGTCTTACAATAAGAAAAGGGCAAATCCCGCAAGATGGCACAGCCTCTGCTGAACTTACAGAACAGGAGAAACAGCAGATAATAATAGATTATCTGGAAAAGATTATCAGGGAGCTGACCAGATAAATGAAAAGAGTTATTTTTGCATTTTTTATAATCATGGCAACTACTCTTGAGGCAGAGGTGCCTGTTAAGATTAAAAACCTTTGCTTTAT
Source organism: Spirochaetes bacterium ADurb.Bin218 (assembly GCA_002069965.1). Taxonomy (GTDB): domain Bacteria; phylum Spirochaetota; class UBA4802; order UBA4802; family UBA5550; genus UBA5550. The sequence continues at coordinate 3,999 of MWCI01000064.1, forward strand.
TGATGGATATAAAATAAATCAGGTCTATGGCTATGGCCTCGTGGTTGGCTTGCAGGGCACTGGGGATTCTAAATCCAGCCTCACAAAAAATTCTTTAAAGAATGTGTTGAATTCCATAGGATTGCAGGATGAAAATCCTTCGACAAAAAATACCGCAGCTGTTATTATCTCTGCAATTGTTCCTCCAAATTTAAGAATTGGTGAAAAGGTTGATGTCTATGTTTCTTCCATTGGAGATGCCAAATCTTTGGCAGGTGGAGTTCTTATTCAATCACCACTGAGAGGTGCTGATGGTAATATATATATTGTTGCTCAAGGTAAAGTTGCTTTTCCGACTGGTGAAGATAGAAGATCTGGGGTCAAAACCTCAGGGATAATAACAGGTGGTGGCATTGCTGAAAGAGAGATTAAGCCTGATTTTTTAGTGCGCACTGCAGATAATAAAGATGCCATACAACTTGTTTTAAAAAGCTGGGACTACTCCACTGCTGATAAGATCCTCAAGGCATTGAAGAAAAAATTAAAGAGAAGCGATGTCGCTATTGCAGAAAATGGCAGGATCTCTGTTACTGTTGATACAGAGATTCCTCTTGTGGAATTTATCTCCACAATTGAAAATATCGAGGTTGTCCCTGATGCAAAGGCAGTTGTTGTTATCAATGAAAGAGATGGAACAATTGTGACAGGTGGTAATGTTACTCTTTCTGAGGCTATGGTAAGCAAAAGAGGCTTGACCATACAAATTGAAAAGAGCGATAAAAAAGTTAGTTCGGCTTACATAAAAGAAAGTTCTACTGTAAAAGATCTGGTTGATGCACTTAATGCTGTTGGTGCCTCCACTGATGATATTATTTCGATACTAAAGGGGCTGAAGGATGCAGGTGCCCTTCATGCTGATCTTGTTATAAGGTAGGGAAGTATGAATACTATAGAAAGCCTTTCCAATAGCCGCGATAATTTTTATCTGGATAAAAGCAAAAAAAAGCTTGAAGGCCTTGAAAGATCTAATTCTTTTCAAAGGGAGCTTGATAATGCCATGGGGAAAAATGATCTGCGCAGCAGAGAAAAGAAAAAGCTAATGGATGCCTGTGTTGAGGCAGAATCCCTTTTTGTTGGCAAGATGCTTAAGGAGATGCGTAAAACAGTAGACAAAAGCGATTGGCTCCATGGTGGCTATGCTGAAGAGATATTTGAAGATATGCTTTATGATGAATATGCTCTACAAATATCAAAAAATTCAAACCTTGGAATGGCCAAGATGCTCTATGAGGAACTGAGCAAAAAAATATAAAGAGAACATTGCATTATGACAATATATTTTGATAATGCAGCAACTTCCTGGCCAAAGCCTGATTCTGTAATCGAGGCTATGATTCATTTTAATGAAAATATAGGCAGCAATCCAGGGAGATCTGGCCATAGCAGATCTGTTGAGGCTGGGCAGGTGCTTTTTGCAGCAAGAGAGGCTGCTGCAAGGCTTTTTGGAATTAAAGATCCACTGCGTATTATTCTCACTGCAAATGTAACTCACAGTCTTAACATTGTAATTCGCGGATTGCTAAAAGAAGGGGATCATGTGATCACCTCATCAATGGAGCACAATTCTGTTATGCGCCCTCTGCGCTATATGGAAACTCTCGGAGTTGAGATTACCACTGTGAAATGCAATCAATATGGCGAAACTGACCCACAGGATGTTAAAAATGCAATCAAATCAAACACAAAACTCATAATAATGAACCACGCCTCTAATGTCACAGGGACAATTTTGCCTATTAAAGATATAGGTGCTATTGCCAAAGAACATGGAATAATTTTTTGTATTGATGCTGCACAAAGTGCAGGTGTCCTTGATATTGACGTTGAAAAGATGAATATAGATATATTGTGCTTTACAGGCCACAAGGGTCTTATGGGGCCAATGGGGACAGGAGGTTTTTATCTTAATAAGGGCCTGGAGAGTCAAATCTCACCTCTTTATTGTGGTGGCACTGGCAGTTTTTCGGAGTTTGAAACTCAACCGGATTTTGTTCCAGACAAATATGAAGCAGGGACATTAAATGCCATTGGATTTGCTGGTCTTGCAGCAGGAATAAACTTTCTCCTGGAAACTGGGGTAGCTGAAATAAAGCACAAGGAGTCTAAATTAACACAATATTTTTTAGAGAATTTGAAGGCACTTTCTGGAGTAAAAATTTATAACTCACCTGATCTATCTAAAATGACATCAGTTGTATCTTTTAATATTGATGGGGTAGAGCCATCGGAGGGAGCATTTATTTTTGATGCTCATTACAGTATTTGCTCAAGGGCGGGGCTTCACTGCGCACCAATAGCTCATAGGAGTATAGGAACTTTCCCTGTTGGAACAATCAGATTCAGTTTTGGTTATTTTAATTCCTTTGAGGAGATTGATATAGCAATTAATGCCCTTAGAGATATGGTAAAAAAAATTTAAACTATAGTGAAAATTTTTTATCTAAACATTTTTTCTCTTCATAAAATTCTTGCATTCTTTTTCAGTATTTTTTTTCTTTTCTATGAGGTTTTTTGCGGGGACTATTTATTTTCTTGCAATTTATCTTGCTCAATTTTATTTTAATTTAAATATATAAATAACACGAGATGGGGGCCTGAGATGGACGAAAGAAATAAGCAACTGCTGGAAAAATGGCATAAAATTGTTTTTGAAAAGGATATGAATCTTCTTAAAGAACTCATATCTGATAAAATTATATTTTATTCGCCTGTTGTTTTTAAACCAAAACAAACAAAGGAGGAAGCAATTTTTGTTCTCTCCAATGTTATTGAGGTTTTACAGAATTTTCGTTACCACAGAGAATTTATTGATGGCAATGATTGGGCACTGGAATTTAGCGCAGAGGTTGCTGGCAAATCTGTGAAGGGTATAGATTTGATCCATTTTGATGAAAATGGACAGATTGTAAACTTTGAAGTTCTCATAAGGCCATTGAGTGGTCTCATTGCTCTTGGTGAGGATATGAATAGAAGATTTGCTGCAGCTGGTTTTGAAACAAAGCCTTTGATTAAATAGTTTTGCGATCTTTATTTCTGTGAGGTAAAATTTGTAGATGGAAATAAAAAAAGATACTTATGTAGTTGAGGCTCTGAAACTTTCAAAAGAGGTTGCAGAGGTCTTTAGAAAATATAAACTGGATTGCCTTAAGTGCAAGGGCATGTCAGAGGATACAATAGAAAAGGTTGCTTTTAATAATGGACTTGATCTCAAGGTTTTTCTGGAGGATCTTAATAAAGCAGCCTCCTGTGCTTCATAAAAAATGAAGCATACCATAAGAGTCATATCCGGGAATTTAAAGGGGAGGGTTATTCCTTTTTTATCTAAATTCCCGGATGCTGATATAACTCCGCAGAAGGTTAAGGGAGCACTTTTTTCTATTCTTGGTGAAGATCTCTCTGGTGATATTTTTTTTGATCTCTTTTCTGGCTCTGGTCAGATAGGCATCGAGGCTTTAAGCCGTGGGGCAAGTAAGGTCATCTTCAACGAAAAGGATAAGGCCAGATATTCTTTTATCAAAGAATATATTCAAGAACATTCTCTAAAAGATAACTCCCTTATACTTCCACTGACATGGCAAAGTGCTATTGATTTTGTAAAAAAAAATGGAATTACAGTTGATATTGTCTTTGCAGATCCTCCTTACATCAAAGACAAAAAGAGTGATGATTTCTACACCTCTCTTGTGAGCACAATCTCACAGGCAAATATTCTCTCTCAAGATGGAGTGGTTATTGTTCAGCATTTTACAATGAATAAACTTGCTCAGGATTGCAAACTTCTTCATCTTGTGGAAAGCAAAAAGTATGGAACAACAACGCTTTCTATTTATAGAATAAAGGAATAACCTTAATCTATAATCTTTATCTTTACATTGGTTATATAAGATATTCCGTTGAGATACTCCAGCGGGCTTTCTGTTGTGAGATTGTGATATGCAAAGGCAATATATCTGTTATAGTTTATACTCCAGGGTCTTGTGGAATCCACGATAATCCATTTACCCTTAATAAAAGCCTCTGCCCACATATGATAGACAAATATATTCTTTTTCCCAAGGAACTCTTGAGAAAGGATAACTCCCATAACTGCACGGGCAGGTATTTTATTTGCCCGCAGTAGTGCTATTGTCAGCACTGCATGTTCTGTGCAGTCCCCGGCTTTTCCTTTAAGAATGGACAGTGCAGGGATTAGGGGAATGCCTTCTTTTTTGTCTGATATATGCTCATAAACAAAAAAGGATATATCTTTTATTGGATCCTTAGATTTTTCGAATTTTTTTGCAGCAAGAGAGATCTCTTTGCTGTCTAAATTTAAAAAGGGTGTATTCTTTAGATATTTTTCTTTTGATGAATTATCTTCCAAAAGGAATTTTCCTGTTTGCAGTATAATTTCTTTTCGTTTTTCCTTTTGAGACTGACCAATTATTTTTTGATTTGGTGTTTCAGGGAGAGAAAATTCATCCTCACTGGAGGATATTATGAATTTTGATGTTGGCTGTGAATATATATCTTCTTTAAAATTTTCTGGCTCTATTATAAAAGATGTAACTGGCATTGAAGCCTTTGTTTTATATGCCACAAAGAGTCCTAAAAAAGCTATAGCAAAAAATATAAATCTTCTCATTAATTAATCTGCCTTTACCAGTTCAAATATGTTATTAAGCATCTTGATTACAACCTTTTCTGTTACTCCCTCTTCGTTTATATAGACATCAAGGCTTTTTAGTTTTTCTACCTTTTGTTTTAGAAGAAGGAGCTTCTTGGTCTTGCCATTTATGTCTATGTCTTTGTAGCCCTGAACCTCCACAATCACAAGAATTGGCTCCTCAATTTCTACAGTAGGCTCATATATGTAGGCCTTAACAACTGTTCCTTCTTTAAATTTATTTTTGATGAGCTCGCTGAAAAAGAAATTACCTTCAAGAACAAAGGGCTTGTCAATTGTGAACTCAGATTTGTATTCACCTGTTGTAAGAGTAACTTTCTGGCCATTAAAGGTTGCGCTTTTTTTAATCTCCTGTTTTTTATTTGTGCTACTATCATAAATTGTGTTGGTCACATCAAGGCTTACGGGTTTAAAATCAGCGCTTTCTTTAACTACCTGAATTGATTTATTTTCTATTGGTCCTACTTTTAGGGACATTTCACTTGTGGTTATATAGGTATTATTATTCTTTTCACTTGTGACACTTGCCTTTCCTGCTTTGACTCCATTTACTATGAGATCATAGTTCCATGTGCCAAGGGGGATTTCTGCAGGAGTGCTTTTGCATGAAGCAATTACTACTATGAGAGACAGAATAAGTGTGAGTCTAAATTTCATCTTTAAGACCTCTTTAAAATATTTAGGTTTGACTTTTACCGACTGAGATTTATTTTTATAAAATAATAATTATTGCAAAATTTTCAAATGTTATTTTTTAGAAAAATGGTCATAACCTGTTAATTTTATTTCTCTCAGGGAGTTATCAATTTCCAGAAAAAAACCACTTTCTATAATACGACCTATACAGGTTATATTATTAAAAGAATCATTAAATATTTTTGATGTAAAAATCAGCTCATATTCTTCTCCACTTGTGAGAGAATAATCAAGCATTTTATTTTTTTCCCCATTACAAAATTTATAAATTTCACTGTGATGGGGAATCTTTCCCCCTTCTATAACAAAACCTTTTTTGCTCTCTTTGCATATATGTCCAAGGTCAGAGAGCATACCATCGGAAATATCAATCATGGCAGTGGGAGAAAAATTTTGTAGTATTATATCAATAAGCGTTCCCTGTGGTTCCGGTTGCAGGTGTTTTTTCACTGCAGAGGGATAGTCAGATATATATTCACCTTTTTGCAAAAGTTCCAGACCAAGTTTTGAAAGCCCTGTGTTGCCTGTAAGATAAATGTAATCCCCCACTTGAGCATTCTCTCGAGATATATATTGATTTGCTTCTCCATAAATAGCTATGCTTATTACAAGCTTTTCTGATTTTGAAATATCACCCCCTGCAATAAAAACATTATATTTATCGCAGCAACTCTTAATCCCTTTGTAGAGTGCTTCAATATTTTCTTCTGTAAGTGATGAGTCTATTCCAAGGGAAACAAGGGTAAGTATTGGCTTTCCCCCTGAGGCAAATATATCCGATATATTGGCACTCATGGAGCGATAACCTGCCTCAAAAAGGCTTGTATAGCTCAGATCGAAGTGAACTCCCTCGATGTTTATATCTGCAGAAAAAAGGCCATATCTCCCTTTCCCGATCTCATAGGCAGCGCAGTCATCACCTATGCCAGCTATCTTGCCATCTTGTGACCTTTCTCCTGTTAGCTGGCGGATTTTATTTATTATATCCCATTCACTTTTCATCTGTGCTTTTGTTCATTTAAGTAGAGAGACAAATTTGTCTCTCTAAAGTTTAGCAATATCTTGAGTATGCGTATTTAATGCGTTTTTTCAATTTATCAAAGCCTATAATTGGAATCACAATATCAAGTTCTGGTCCACTAAGCCTTCCTGTTACTATTGCTCTTATGGGATGAAATAGCTTTTTGCCTTTGTGAGGGGATTTTTCTTTTACCTTTGAAATAAAGGAGCTAATTTCATCTGGAGTTATTTGCTCTATAAGCTCATTACAGATTTTTATTATATCAATGGCGTAGTCTTCTTTAAGGTGAGAGTCTGTTTCTTCGTCTGGCTCGTTTATTTCATTTAAGAATATCCCAATGAATTTTGATATATCAGAAAGTATTTCACAGGAGTTTCTAAGGGCAGAGATTATATCCTCCAGCTTGCTGCGTTCAGGTAGTGTTTCAAATCCCGCAGCTTTTATATAAGGGATAAACATCTCTGTAACTTTATCAAGTGGGTATTTTTTCAAGTATGCGCCGTTCATCCATTTGAGCTTCTGGAAGTCAAAAACAGCAGGGCTCTTGCCAATATTTTCAAGTTCAAATAGCTCAACTAATCTTTCAAATTCAAGCAACTCCTCCCCACTTTCAGTTGACCATCCCAGTAGCCCTAGGTAGTTCATCAGTGCCTCAGGGAGGTATCCTTCCTGCTTATAAAGATCTACGGAGGTAATACCGTGGCGTTTGGAAAGCTTCTTTTTGTCAGATCCAAGAATCAGGGGTAGGTGAGCATACTCTGGCACAGGAAGATCTAAAGCCTTTGCAATAAGAATCTGCTTTGGAGTGTTGGATAGATGATCCTCTCCTCTTATTACGTGAGTCACCTCCATCAGTGCATCGTCAATAATTACAATATAGTTATAAACAGGACCGCCATCAGATCGGACAATAATAAAGTCCCCACCAATGTTATCGCTATTAAATGTTACTGTGCCTTTGATTTTATCATCAAAGGATATTTCAGTATTTTCTGGAACTTTGAATTTTACAGTAAACTCCTTACCCTCTGCTGCAAGCCTTTCCTGTTCAGCAAGAGGCATATTGCGGCATCTATCATGAAAGGGTTTATTCTCTGCCATGGCCTTTGCCTTATCCTCTTCCACCTGCTCCCTTGAGCAAAAACATCTAAAACCATGACCAGATTTAAGAAGCCTATCTGTGTATTCTTTATAGATGTGATCTCTTTCTGATTGTCTGTATGGACCATGTCCTTTGTCCATGTCTGGACCCTCTGTCCAGTTTATCCCCAGCCATTTTAGATCCTGAAGAATCGAAATTTCAGATTCCTTTGTGCTGCGTTCTTTATCTGTATCTTCAATTCTTATTATATATTCTGCATTGTATTTTTTAGCAATAATGTAGTTTATGACAGCAGTTCTTGCGTTACCTATATGAAGATAGCCTGTAGGGCTTGGAGCAAATCTAACTCTCATTTATCATACCTCTTTAGTTAAATTGAGAGATATTTGAAACTTGAGGCTCTTTTTGTCCATAAAAAAATGTTCAAGTTGCAAATTGTAACTTATTTTGCAGTAAAAATTTTTTGAAATAAACTCTAAATTACTTGATAATTGTTTATGTAAAGTAAGATATGTCTTTTAAGAATTTTCATTGGAGTGAAATATGAAGGAAAATGTCAGCAATTCCTCAGAGGTAATGAAATCCAATTTTATCAGGGATATTATACGAGAAGATTTAGAAACAGGAAAACATACTAAAATAGCAACCCGCTTTCCGCCAGAACCCAATGGATACCTTCATATAGGTCATGCAAAGTCTATATGTCTGAATTTTGGTCTTGCAAGAGATTTTGGCGGAACATGCAATCTCAGATTTGATGATACTAATCCTTCAAAAGAGGATATTGAATATGTAGAGTCCATACAGGAGGATGTTCGCTGGCTTGGCTTTGACTGGGAGGATAGGCTTTATTATGCCTCAGATTATTATGAGAAGCTATATGAATATGCAGTTTTTCTTATAAAAAAAGGGAAGGCCTATGTTTGTGATCTCTCTCCCGATGAGTTGAGGGAGTATAGAGGAACTCTAAAGACCCCCGGAAAGGAAAGTCCCTATAGAAACAGAAGTATTGAGGAGAATTTAGATCTCTTTGCCAGAATGAGAAATGGTGAATTTAAAGATGGAGAAAAGACTTTAAGGGCAAAGATAGATATGTCCTCAGGATACATAGTGCTCAGGGATCCAGTTATTTATAGAATACAGAGAACAACTCACCACAGAACAGGAGATAAATGGTGTATCTATCCAATGTATGATTTTGCCCATCCACTTTCTGATGCCATAGAAGGGATTACTCACTCAATATGCACCCTTGAGTTTGAAAATAACAGGCCATTATATGATTGGGTTGTAAATGAGTGCGAGGTGCCTCATAAGCCACGGCAGATAGAGTTTGCAAGGTTGAATCTTTCTTATACTGTAATGAGCAAAAGAAAGCTCCTTGAGTTGGTCACAAAAAATTATGTAAAGGGCTGGGATGACCCTCGTATGCCAACAATAGCTGGCCTTCGTCGCAGAGGCTATACCCCTGAGTCCATAAGGGATTTCGCAGAGCGTATAGGTGTTGCAAAGGCAGATAATATGGTTGATATTGCTATGCTTGAGCACTGCATAAGGGAGGATCTCAATAAAAAGGCTCAAAGGGTTATGGCTGTCCTTGATCCAATAAAGGTTATTATAGACAACTATCCAGAAGGTCAAGTGGAGTATGTTGAGGCGGTAAACAATCCTGAAGATGAGTCAATGGGTAAAAGAGAAGTTCCCTTTAGCCGTGAACTTTATATCGAAAGAAGCGATTTCATGGAAAATCCACCT
>MWCI01000065.1 GCA_002069965.1 Spirochaetes bacterium ADurb.Bin218
CAAACGAAGAGCCAGAACACGATCTCTTTGTTCAGCTTATGAGACTTAAAAATACCTTGCGATGGCTTATGGATGTAGAACCCATAACCAATCTCGGTTCAGAGACATATGACTAAAAAAAAGCCTGCCAAAAGCAGGCTTTTTTATTTCAACTTTCGCATCCTGATCCAAAACGCACAGGCGAGCTGCCATCACATGAGACATCTGGCAAAAATGAAAGAAAAAAGATAGCTATAAAAAAACAACAAATACCAGAGGCAAAAATTGTCCATGGGGCAGTAATGTATTCTGAAAGAGTGCCGCTCAAAAATCCACCAAGAGGTGCAGTGGCAGTAAAAGCCATTACATATAAGCTCATTACCCTGCTCCTTTTTTCGCCATCAACAACACTTTGAAGTATTGTATTACATGAGGCTATGACAACTATACTGGTAAAGCCCACAACAAAGAGAGCAGCCATTGAAAGAATCATCACTCTTGAAAAAGAAAATACCACAAAAGCAAAGCTTAAGACAAAGAGGGAATACTTTATAACAGAGACAAGGCCATTGATATTTTTTCTGGATGCAAGATACAAAGTAGCAACAAAGGCACCAGCTCCAGCTGAAGAGACTAAAAAGCCAAAGGTATGGGAACTACCATGTAAAATATCAGAGGCAAAAACAGGCAGCAATACAGGGAATGTAAGAGCAAAAAAACTTATAAGAGATACCAGAAGGAGCAACTCTCTCACAGGGCTTTGACCTCTTGCATAATTAAAACCATCTCTAATCTCAATTATTAAATCTGATTTATTACGATCTGAATTTCCGTTTATCAATTTCATAAGAGAAAAAGCCAATATAGTAGCAAAATAGCTCAGCGCATTTACAAAAAAACAAATAGCCTCTCCTTTAAAAGCAACAATTATACCTGCCAGAGCTGGTCCAATCAATCTTGCCCCATTAAACAGAGATGAGTTAAGTGCAATGGCATTGGCCAAATCTCTTTTATCATCAAGGAGATCAAATACTATTGCATGACGTACAGGCATTTCAAAAGAATTTATCACCCCAAGTAAAAAGGCAAGACATATAATATGCCAGGCCTTTATAATCTCCCCAAATGTAACAAAGGCAAGGAGAAAGGCCTGCAGCATGGCAGCAATTTGTACAACAAGCAATATCTTTCGCCTGTCAAATCTGTCTCCAATTACACCAGCCAGTGGAGCAAGTAAAAAAATAGGAAATTGCCCAGCGAAAGTTACAAGCCCAAGCATAAGAGAAGAACCTGTAAGCCTGAATAAGAGCCAGTTCAATGCAACTGACTGCATCCATGTCCCGATCAAAGATATTCCCTGACCATAAAAGAATAGTCTATAATTCTTATTTCTAAGGGATCTAAAAATTCCTTTTATATTAGAAGAGGACAAAGAATTCATATTACTCTCGCTTTTTAATGATCATTAAACATCTATCGCAATCAAAACTTACTGTAAAGTAATTTATTCCATCAAAAAGAATAAATGGATCTGCAAAAACAGCACCACTATTTATTCTTTTACATAAATCATTTTCATATCTAAGACACATTCTACTTGTCATAAGATTTTCATCACCAGAAGATTTTATCTCAAAGGCTGGCTTAATATATTCCACCCCATGCTTTCTATAAAAATTCTCTGCCATTTTATTGCTCACATTCCATCTGTAATCAATTTCCTTGTAAGGATAGACAACAGCGCCATTTAATGGCCCTTGAACTTCTCTTTTGTAATTTTGAATTCTCATAGCCTCCAGTTCTTCAAGAGCTTTGCGCCTCATATTATTGATAATGCTTAAACGAAGGAAGAAGCTATTGCTTAAAACAACAGAAATCGATTCTGCCTTAAATATACTATTTCCTGTTTTGGATAACTGAGTCTTAATTAAATTTATGGTTTCAGAAATATCTTTTTGGGATAAAATCTTCGGTAAATTTTCATGAACTGTTACGGTATTTTTATCACAATCTGCAACAGATAATTCAAAGCCAGAGTCCACATCCTTAAACTCCATTGAAACATCAATAAGTCTTTCTTCCTCATCAATTAAAAGGTCTTTCTCAAAAACAATATCGCTATTTCTGTAAACCAGATCTCCCTTGCTCAATGGAATAAAATTAAAAGGATAAACATAGCCATCCTCTATTTTGTTAACCCTGAGTCCTGAGACAATACCATCCTTTGAAATAATAAGAAGCCCATCGCCGTTATTTAAAAGCTCCACATTCTCCGTAGAAAATCTCTTTGATTCAACAGCAATAATCTTTCCGATATACTTCCCTTGTGATTTGGGTGTTAATGGAGACAGAAGCTTTTCTCTGTATCCCTTTAAAAGATAATCTGTGAATCCTCTATTAAAAGTTCTCTCTGGATCTGGTGTAAAAGATATATAAGATTTTCCAGATGAAGATCTGACAAAATCACAGTTGCCAGCAAGAAAGTCATCAATTTTTCTTCTATAATAAGACACAATGTTTTTTACATATGCCTTATCTTTTAATCTACCTTCAATCTTAAAAGAAGTTATTCCTGACTCAATAAGCTCCGGCAGATAATCACTTCTGTCCATATCTTTTAATGAAAGAATATGCTTCCCATCAGAAATAACTTTCCCCTTTGCATCTGTGAGCACATAAGATTTTCTGCAAACCTGAGCACACTCCCCTCTGTTTGCACTTCGTCCACCAAGGGATGCACTCATGTAACAGCGCCCACTTAAACTGACACACAAAGACCCATGGACGAAGCATTCCAGTTCACAGGAAACCTCCTGCCGTATCATTTTTATCTCTTCCAGAGAAAGCTCTCTGGCAAGAACTATACGAGAAATTCCAATCTTATCCAGAAATTTGATCTTCTCAATATCGTAGTTATCACACTGAGTGCTTGCATGAAGAGGAACTGGAGGCAGGTCCATTTCAAGTATAGCCATATCCTGAAATATTATAGCATCAATACCTATATTGTATAGATCTACAATTAGATCTCTTGCCGCTTTAAGTTCCGAGTCAAAGAGAATTGTATTAACTGTTGCATATACACGGGCATGGAATTTATGAGCATATAAAACAAGCTTTTCTATATCCTGCAAAGTATTGCTGGCACCTTTGCGAGCTCCAAATCTTTGTGCTCCAATATAAACAGCATCAGCGCCACAATTTATTGCTGCAATAGCAACCGAAATATCCCTTGCAGGAGCAAGCAACTCTATAGTTTTCATAAAATCGCACCTTTACTCAGGTTATTTTTCATCAATATGGAGTCAAACATTATTAAGAGATTTTTCTATAATTCTTGACTATTTTTATACCACAAATAAAAATACTTCTAATATTAAAATTTGATAAAACATCTATGAATCAATAGTTATTCATTAATTTTTTCAGAAAATAAATGCTCTATTAGCAGATTTGATATAATTCATTACTTTACAAAAAGGTATTTTCAGGAATATTACTAACCATAGATAATTTTTAGTTAGCCAGAGAAATCTTATTTGATTAAATTACAGGCAAGAAAAAATTTCATATTAAGTACTTTACAAAGAATTGCTTAAAATATTTTAAGGTAAATCTAAATGAAAGTAGTTATTTTAGGGGCAGGGGTTGTTGGCTTTCAAATTGCCTCACAGCTTGTAAAAGAAGGCCATGATGTTGTCATAATAGAAAAGAGCGCCGAAAGGGCGAAACACATTGCAAATCATATTGACTGTATGGTAATAAACGACGAAGGGAACAACAGCCAGACACTGAGGCGTGCAGGCATAGAAAACGCCGACTTCTTTTTAAGCGTTGTTGATTCTGATGAAGTCAACATGATTGCCTGTGGAATCGTAGAAAGCGAATTTAACGTTCCAATAAAAATTGCCAGAGTGCGCAACCTTGACTACTCAAAAGCAAAAATATTTCAAAAATCCTTTCTTGGAATAAATTTTATAGTTAATCCTGAGGTTGAGACATCAAGATTAATTGCAAATACAGTTGCACTTGGGGCAACAAGCGATGTTATGCTTTTTGAGAACTCAGACATGCAAATTCGCAATTATGTTATTGATAGCAATTCCTTCTTCAAAAATAAGTTAATCAAAAACATAAAGTCCGCTGTTAATATAAAAGAAAAATTCCTTATAGCTGGCATTGTCAGAGGTATGGATTTCATAATTCCAACAGGGGATACAGAAATTCTGGAAAACGACAATGTATATCTTCTTGCAACAAAGGACACCTTGACAAAAATTTTTATAGAAACAGGAAAAAAGAGAGAAAAAATTGAAAAAATAATAATAGTAGGCGGCGGCAGGATTGGAAGCCTTGTAACAAGATATCTTATAAGAACAGGACGAAAGATTACAGTAATTGAGTCAGACTATGAGACATGCAAAAATATTTCAGAAAAATTTCCAGATGCTCTTGTCATTCACTCGGATATTTCTGATGAAAATATATTTGAAGATGAGCAGCTTTACTCTTATGACTTGATTATCACCACTACAAGCAACGAAGAGCTTAACATCTTAAGTGCAGCTTATGCCAAAAATTTAGGAGTAAAAAGAGCTATTGCAGTTGTAAATTCTCCGAACTATATACCTATTTCAACAAAGCTTGGCATTGATGTAACAGTGAGCCCACGCAATAGCACAGTAAGCGCAATTATGAAATACATAAGACGCGGAGATATTAAAAATATCTATTCACTATTTAATGGCAAAGCTGAGGTGATTGAATTTACAATAAAAGAAAAAAGTCCACTAATTGGGAAATCCCTGAAAGATATAGAATTACCCAAGGACTCTCTGATTCTCACTGTTATACGAGATCAGGTAAACAAAATACCAGATGGGAACTTTACTCTTGAACAAGGGGATGATGTGATTACAATTGCAAAGCTTGATTCAATAAAAGAATTGGAAGAAGTTTTTCTAAACTCGTGATATCAGAGGAATTATATGAATCCCCTCACTATTTATAAAATAATATCCTATCTTCTTCTCATTATATCTGCTTTTATGCTTATACCTGCAGCTATTGCTCTGTATATAGAAGAACATCAATGTCTACAAGCCTTTATAATTGCCATATCAATTGCATGTATCAATTTTATAGCAATGTATATAATTACAAAAGATAATAAAAACAATTCACTTTCTCTTAAGGATGGATTTTTATTTGTAACCCTAAGCTGGGTTTTTGCTTCACTACTTGGAGCTCTACCTTTTTACATATCTGGATCAATCCCTTCTTTTACAGATTCATATTTTGAAACCATGTCTGGATTTACAACAACAGGTGCATCTATCTTAACAAACATAGAAGGTCTACCTGCATCAATGCTATTTTGGAGATCTCTTACTCACTGGCTTGGGGGGATGGGTATTGTTGTCCTCACTGTTGCTGTTCTCCCTTTACTTGGGATTGGAGGTATGCAGCTTATAAAAGCAGAAGCGCCTGGCCCTACAGTGGACAAAATTACTCCAAAGATTGCAGAAACTGCAAAAATATTATGGATGATATACACAGGCCTTACAATAGCAGAAACTCTTCTTTTGATGCTTGGAGGCATGACCCTTTTTGATGCCCTCACCCATACTTTCGCAACTCTTGCAACAGGGGGTTTTTCTACAAAAAATACAAGCATTGCTTATTATAACTCTACATATATTGACTGGGTCATTACAACTTTTATGGTTCTTGCTGGGATTAACTTTTCTCTGCACTTTAGATTCCTTTCTGGAAAATTTAAATTCTTGCTGAAGGATTCAGAGTTTAAAGCCTATATTGCGATATTTATATCTGCAGTATTAATTATAGCCATAAACATTTATGGAACTCATTATAAGACTCTTTCTGACTCATTCAGATACGCAGGATTTCAAGCTGCTTCAATTCTAACAACAACAGGCTTTGCAACAGCGGATTATGAAAGCTGGCCTGCCTTAAGCCAGGCTGTGCTATTTATTCTTATGTTTATTGGCGGATGTGCAGGCTCAACAGGGGGAGGTATTAAAGTCATAAGAATAATTACGCTGCTCAAACAAGCACTGAATGAGATGAAATACCTGCTTCACCCTAAGGGAGTTTTTACTCTGAGAATCAACAGAGAACCAGTAAAAAAAGATATTATATATGCCATATCAGGATTTTTCTTTTTGTATATATTTATGCTCCTTGCAACAACCTTTATATCTTCATCATCTGGAGTTGACATAATAACATCTTTTACCTCTGCTCTGGCAACAGTGGGCAACATTGGACCAGGATTTGGTCTTGTTGGTCCAAGCGAAAATTTTGCTTTTTTCAAAGACTATGTTAAATGGTTCTTCAGCTTTGCTATGCTCACAGGCAGGCTTGAGCTTTACACAGTCCTTATCATATTTACAAGAAGCTTCTGGAAATTATAATCTAAACTAACATAAACTTATCAGCATCTAACCATGCAGGAAAACTTTCTCTGTAAGAAGCAAGCTCCTTATAAGATAATTCAATTGAAAAAATTTTTTCCACATCACCACAATCCAATAAAATATCCCCCTTAAAATTAATAACCTGGGAATCACCTGAATAGACAATACCATTGCCATCAATTCCTACTCTATTGACTCCCACTACATAGGAAAGATTTTCTATAGCACGAGCACGAAGTAAAGCATTCCAGTGCTCTCTCCTTGCATAGGGCCAGTTAGCCAGAAAAACAGCTACATCAAAGTCATTATCTCTATTTCTTATCCACACAGGAAAACGCAAGTCATAGCATATAAAAAAAGCTACTTTCCAGCCAAAGATATCAAAGATTAATTTTTTACTCCCTGAGGTATATATCTTATCTTCACCTGCGATAGAAAATAAATGTCGCTTATCATAAAAAGAGGCTACACCTGAGGATGATACAAGCAGCAGGCGATTATAATGAAATCCATTATCAAAAAAAGGTACAGTTCCAGCCACATAGGCTCCAGTGCTTTTACTCCATTTAATCATTGCCTCTACAGCATCACCTTTAAAATTTTCAGAGATGCCCTCTGGCTTCATAGTAAATCCAGTTGTAAACATTTCTGGCAAAAGAAAAAGATCTGCCTCAAGCCTTTGTTTTGATAAAAAATCATCAATCTTTGCAATATTTTTATCAGGGCTATGCCAGATAATGTCTGATTGTAAGAGCAAAATCTTTAAATCTCTCATAAATTTCTACTTAGCAATTATAAGTTATTTTAATTAGATAATTTACAACTATGGACAGAATAAGAGATGTTTTTTAAACTGGAAAGAAAAAATAGTAGGATTAAAAAAATTTTTAAAAAAACATTCCTGCATGGGGGAACAATGCAGGAATGTGTAACGTAGTTTTTGATGAGCAATTAATATTAAAAAGTTAAGCTACCCAACTGAAAGCCTGCACTGGCTTATACAAAAGGGATTTTTGCTTCCTCTCAAGAATGAGCATTCATTCCGTGAATTCTTTGTCAAGATCTTTTTAAATATTTTTAAAAATCAAAAACCATATCATGAAGTTCCTGTTTTATATTTTCCAATTCTTCATATGGAACCATCGCAGGATCAATGTATTGAGCAAAGAGTTCCTTAAGCCCTTCAATGTTATTTATAAGAAGACCATAATAATACCAATCAGACATAAGCTTAGCAGCAAAAATCACCTCTTCATCTGATAAATAATCCCATGCAGGGCAATAAAAGTTTTTGCATGTTCCATTAAAAAAAGAGTTAACCTCAGCGCTTTTGAAAGGATCATTATAGATAAGGCAAAAAAGTTCATTTTCTTCATCCATTGCAACATTTGGACACTGCATACCATCAGAAAATCTCTTCTCAAATAAAGATTCGTGGGGATGTTTATAATAAAGGGCGGAGGAATCCCTCATGCGGCCTTGTAAAAGAATTTCGATTTTCTCTAAAGGCAAATTAAAATTATGGCTTCCACAACAGAGAGCACAGGATGCGCCAAAACCTGGTTTGCATATATTTATTCTTCTATTAGCCAACTAAATCAATCCTACTTAACAGGATAAAAGGTTACAACTCTTGGGGTTTTACCCTCAAGAACAAGTCTTACTTTTTTTAAGGAGGGGAATCCTTGCTTTTGGCCTTCCCTGCCGCCAAGATAGCCAATCTTCTTTTTAGTGTCATAAACATAAACTCTCCTTGCTCCATCATGTGACGGCAAAAGCTCCCCCTTTTTTATAGAGATCCATAACTCATCCATGAGTATTATGATATTTTCATATTCCACCGTAAAGACTCCATGCCTGTTCTTACCTTTAACGTCCACAGCATGTTTCATTATATGCTCAAGCCTCGTTTTCCCATCAGAATCATATCCAGAGATAATGAGCCCCTCTTTTGTTTTCCATGTATCAGGTCTTTCTCTTATTATAAGGCCTTTGCTCTCAAGAATACGAATATCATCTTTTGTAAAAGCACGATTCTGGCCAAATATTTTGTCAGGGAGATTAAAAAATAATATAAGCGTTAGAACATATAAAATAACTCTTTTAAGCTTCACTCAAAGTATCTCCAGAAAACTATATTTTAAAAAATCATAAACCCATAAATCATTCCTCTGGAACTGAAAAAAGTTTAATCTCAGATATGCAAGTATCATTATACTTTGAACCTTTATAAACGTCAAGGATTGTGAGTCTACATTGCGTCATATACAGAGGCTTAGGGAAAACAATATATTGCATCTCAATTGAATCCTTCAAGTCAAAGAACATATCTTTACCCTCTTTTAACTCTTCACCCATATAATAACTATAGCTGAGCTTTATCTTTTTTACTCTATTGTTTTTCATAAATAAATCTGAATTTGCGCCATATCCATTTATTATGCCAATTTTTTCCACAAGAAGGCAACCATCCCCTTCACCACGGGATGTTGGGGACATATATAGGTCAATATATTCGCCAATACCACTATCTTTTTTACCCTCAACCCATGCTGTTTCTGGACGTCCATCAAGAACATTTTCTGGCAGGTAATTAATTTTTGGATTATTTGATTTTAATTGAGAGCTTGCCGATAGTTGAATTAACTCTGGTTGTAACTCCAATCTTATATCAAAATCTGGCTCAATATTTTTAAAATTCATAAAAATTTCTTTCCCATTCCATTGATACTCATTGGGATAAATCTTTAATTCAAAGACAGAAGGTTCCCACTTAGCTGTTTCACTATTATAAAAATAAAAAGTTTTCTTTTCCAGTTCATGCTGAGGGATATTAACATGAATAACAGCTTTAATATCTTCTATTTTATCTTTCCACAGGGCTCCTGTTTTTAGAATATATTCCACAAGGCGAAAAGAACCATAATAATTAGTTCCATATTCCTGGCTATATCTATTTTTTATTTTTTTCACTTCACCTTTATTGAAGGTAATTTTAAAACACTCATAAAATTCTTTACCAACCCACTGTTCATTTTCACTATTTTTTGAGGTTTCTTTATCTTTTCTAAAAATCTTTAGCTCCCTTGATCCATCATAAGCCCTAAAGCCTTGGATAGTTTTAGTATAAGCACTACTTGTTTTATTAGGAAATCCCATTATAACTTCCTGCTTATTCCCTCTATTGACAAAAGTATAATTAACCTCGACATCATAGCTTTTGCGATTTAGATAAATATCTATCTGCTCATCCTTCAATTGTATATCATCATTATTTACAGGGATAACATTTCCGCTTTGCACTGGTAAGACAGGTGCATCATCGGAAAACAAAAGGCATGAAAAAAGCAATAAAATAAACAGAAAAATACACCTCTTCATTTCATCGCTCCTAATTGTTGTTACTTCAAAAAATACTGGAATAACCCGACAATAAGACCGCTCACAGCAAGCAATTGAGCAAACATAAGGCCTACAAGCCAGCGTATGGCAGAGACATTATTACTATGAATTGCAAGGGTAAGATCAAAGCGGACCTGCTCTATTTCCTTTGATAAATCAGCTCGGACCTGTTCTATTTCCCTTGATAAATCAGCTCGGACCTGTTCTATTTCCCTTGATAAATCAGCTCGAACCTGCTCTATTTCCTTTGTAAGATCTGCTTTGACCTGATCTATCTCTTTCTTTAATCTTAGCTCTGTTTCTTTTATTTCACCTCTAACTTTTTCTATTTCAACCTTAAGCTCAGCCCTAAGTAAGTCTATCTCTTTCTTTAGCCTTAGCTCTGTTTCTTTTATCTCCCCACGGACCTTTTCTATTTCAATTGAAAAATTAGCTCTATTTTGTTCAATCTCTTTAACTAAAGTTAACTCAGCCTTATATAGATCATGAGATGTTGCAGCATCATTGCTATTTATTGCCACTTCTATCTCGTCAAAAAGTTCAGCAAGAGCCCTTGCTTTAGCCTCATCATCCTTAAAAACTTCATATACTTTTGTAGCAAGGCGCATTGTTTCCTCCTAAAAAATATTTTTGCCCTTTCCCTGTAAACGAGTGAATTTCAAAAATTGAAAAAATTTTTCTACCAAAAATTTTTTCAACTGCCACAAAACCTTAGGGCAAAAATAGCTCCTTTTTACAAACTTTTTTAAATTATAATTAATATAGATTTTTTGTCAATAAGCAAATTTATGTATATAATAACGACAAAAGATATAAAATTTAAGAGATTAAGAAGAAAATAACTTGCATGAAAGATTCAGGGGGATAAAAGTCTATATAAATAAAAAAATTTGGTCAGGGACGGAATCGAACCATCGACACGGGGATTTTCAGTCCCCTGCTCTACCGACTGAGCTACCTGACCAAGTCTTTTTGCAAAGACAAAACATATCTAATCCATAGGTAATATATGTCAATAAGAAAAATTTTTATTATGCCACTTTTTTTTATATTTTTAATTTTTTTTAATGCAAAAGGTTTTCCTGATATTTTTTCACAAAAAAACTGGGATTTCTATTTTAAACGAGGGGTCATTCAATTTAACGCTGCTATGTATAGCGATGCAAAAGATAGCTTTCAAAAAGCACTTGATAGAAATCCACTTTCATTTGAATCCATTAATTATCTGGCAGAAATATCTCTCATAGAAAAGAACAAAACTCTTGCTATAGATCTCTTTAAAAAATCTCTTGAGATAGAAAACAATCAACCAATGATACATATAAAACTGGGAGAAATCTTAGAATACTTCGGTAAAACACCAGAGGCTCTTACTCACTACAAAAGCGCCTATGCTCTTGATCAGAATTTAATTCCTGCGATGATAAATTACTCAAGAATGCTAAGGCTTAAAGGAGATAAAAACTCTGCCAATGAAATATTGGATCGGTGCAAAGAACTAAATCTCTCAAGAAGTAAAAGCTTAAGAGATGAAGCAGCGTCTATAAAAAATTCAAATTCAACAAAAGCAGAAGAGTTATATCTTGAAGCCATAAAAGCAAACCCAGCTGACTTTGATACTTATTTTTCCCTTGCATCTTTTTATAGAGAAAAAAGAAATCCCCAAAAAGCAATCGAGGTTATGGAAAATCTAAAAAAAATCAAAAGCGATTATGCTCCTGCTTACTTTTATCTTGGCAATTTATACTATGATAGCAAGCTCTCTGGAAATACAAGAAAACATTACATAAACCTTGCAATAAAAAATCTTGAGGATGGTCTTAAAATAGAAACAGATAGTGAGGTAATGTTTCACCTAAGCCGCATATATAAAGAAATAGGCAACAACGAAAAGGCAGAAGATATCGAAAAAGAAGCTTTGCTTATGCAGCAAAAAACTGCTACTCAATGAGTTCCAAATTACCATTGCTGTTTCGATACTGACATATCTTTAAAAAACTCACTCCCTGAAGAGCCGTAATACTCTGAGATGCAAGACCTGCAATAAGCTCATCAACTCTCATAGATGATTCTTTGCCCATAAAAAGCACAATAGACAATAAGTTATCTTCTACTGAAAAGCTATGAACAACCTCGCAGAGAGGATATTCCTTAGCTACATCTTTGCTCCTTTTTTCAATTCTCTCTCTATTTTTAAGCCCATCCATAACCTTTTCGAGCAACCCCTCTTCTTTAAAAAATACATTATACTTTACCGCTGCAGTTGCTGCCATTACAGTTTGTTTTTCACTAACCCTTCTAACTTTAACAAGCCTTATAACATCAGGTAAAGACTTATTAACCTTAATTAAAATCTCCTGTAGTTGTTCATCAGAAAGAGTTTTAAAAAGCTCAACATCAACAATCTCAGAAAGACTTTCTATTCCGAGAGGCAAAGGAAATCCAGTGGAGAGCTTTTCCCTTTTATTAAATCCCTGGGAATAACTCATAGGCACATTGGCCATTCTCAAAGCTCTTTTTACGTTCTCTGTAAAATCTATATGAGGAACAAATCTTCCATAACCCGTCTTAGAAAATATAAATCTTATCACATCTGCTGTGATATATTTCTCCTCAAAGTTCTTCATAGCCTCTTTATAATTTTCTTCATTTAAAAATTCTGAATATCTGTATTCCGGATGTTTATAGGAGGCAAGGTCAAGAGTCCTCTCCATCATTACATCTACTGCCTTTTCATTTCCAGTTTCTATAAGCTGCCACGGGTAAGTGCCTTCTTTTTTTCTTGGTAAAAGTAAATCTCTCCACTTTGGAAATTTTTCTTCTAAGCTTTCCTTCCATAAATCAAAATTAAAATACTCATGCCATGAATCAAGCCTTGCTCCTTTTAAATAAGCATTTAAAATTACATGGCCAAATCTTTCATCTGCTCTTGCAATAAGACCTTCAAGGAATGATGAGCGGACATCATGATTTTTAATGGTAACATGCTTAGGAGCGTTGCTTTTAATCTTTTTTATTACATTATAAAAATATTCCATATCCATTTGCTTTTCAAACTGAAAAGGGGTATGAGGCTTTGGCACAAAAGGTGAAACTGTTACATTTATCTCCTTTCTTTTGCCAAGCCTTGATAATTTGTGTAAAAGTTCAATAATTGTCTCTGCCTCATCTACATCCTCGCAACCAGGCAAGCCTATCATAAAATACAGTTTAATTGTCTTCCATCCATGTTTAAAGGCAAAATCCACAATCTCAAGCAAATCCTCTGTTCTTACTTTTTTATTGGATATAGTGCGTAACTGTTCAGAGGCAGACTCAACGGCAAATGTAAGAGAGCTCTTGCGAACTCCAGATATAGTTTCTATTATATGAAGAGTATTTTTATCCACCTTAAGAGAGGGCAGAGAAAG
>MWCI01000066.1 GCA_002069965.1 Spirochaetes bacterium ADurb.Bin218
TTTAAAAGAGATTCTCAAAGAAAAATATCCCGATATAAAGTTAAGAATTGCAAACCTTGGAGTTCCTGGAGACACTGCCAGAGATGGCTTAAGGCGAAGCTATGAGTTGGTAAAAGAGAATCCAGAAATAACAATAATTCAATTTGCTCTTAATGATGCATTTTCTGGATTTACCCCAAAAGATTTTAGAGCCAATATGGCAAAAATAGCTGAGTTTATAAGCAAAAACACAGCATCAAAAATAATATTTTCCACATCTGTGCCTGTTGCCTATCCCTATGAAAATTCTGTTGCAGAGATGTTCTATAAAGAAATAGAATCCCTTGCCATGGAAATGGATTCACCAGTTGCAAAGGTCCATGAATATTGGAAAAATAAAATCGCTGCAGGAGAGTTCACCCATGGCTCCCTTGTCCAATCAGATGGGGTTCATCCCCTTGAACAGGGATACAGGCTAATGGCAGAGTGTATTGCGCAGGAGCTTTAATTTTATGGGGTCTAAAAATATGGGATTTTTAAAAATTTTATTGATAACCACTTAAGAAAAACATATATTTGATGCAAAAAAAAGAAAATCAACATGAGACACCGCAGTAAAAAGATAGCAGAGATTATAGAGGAAAACAATCCTCTGGTTATGATTGTCGAGGATAATCCTATAAACAGCAAAATCTGCCAAAACCTTCTTGAAAAAAATGGCTATAGCACAGCTATTTTTTTTGATGGGGAATCAGCATTAAAATTTTTATCAACCTGTGCACCAGATCTAATTCTTCTTGATATAATAATGCCGGGAATAGATGGATTTCAGGTAAGCGAAGAAATAAAAAAAAATCCAAAATTAAAAGATACACCTATTATATTTTTAAGCGCTATGAATGATGAGGAAAGCATTGTTAATGGCTTCAAAAAAGGAGGTGTTGACTATATCACAAAACCCTTCAGGCCTCAAGAATTGCTGGCAAGGACAAAAACTCATGTTGATCTAAAAAGAGCCAAGGAAAAGCTGCTAATCATGGCTACAACTGATGAACTCACAGGCTTGTATAACAGGCGCTATTTTATAGAACGTCTAAATAACGAGTTTGAACGATTTAAGAGATTTCAGTCTAAATTTTCCTTTTTGATGATCGACATAGACCTATTTAAAAATATAAATGATAACTATGGTCACAAGTGTGGGGATCTGGTTCTTCAGAAAACATCAGAAGCAATGAGAAAGACTCTTCGATCTTACGACATACTGGCGCGAGTTGGAGGGGAAGAGTTTGCCATAATTTTACCAGAAACAGATATAAAATCAGCAGAGACTATAGCTGAAAGATTGCGAAAAAGAGTTTATGAAAATTCAATTCAATATGAAGACATAGAAATAAAAATTACCATAAGCATCGGTGTAACTCAATCATATATAAACGATAAAAATATTGATGACATCATAGTCCGTGCAGACAGAGCGCTATACATTTCAAAGGAAAAAGGACGAAACTCAGTAACTGTCTCAGCAGAAGGAAAAGATTAAGAATATGCTATCAGAGAGATTAATATATATCCTTTTGCCTGCTCTTTCACTTTTAGCTGCATACTTTCTCGCAGCAATTTCAATTACACGAAAAAATTTCAAAGAAGAAAATCTACACCTTGCTCTTATCTGTATATGGTGGTCTTTGCTTTCATGGCCCTTTATCTGGCATAATTTAGAAACAGACATAAATATTATAATCAATGTAGAAAGAGCTGTTCATTCTCTATATGTTTTTGTTCCAGCCATATCGCTTAATTTTTTCTATGTGGTAACAGAATCTCAAGAAAAGCCCTTTCTTAGATTGTGCTTTGCTATAAGCTTCATTTTAATGATCCTTGCTCAAACAGATTATTATTTCTATGGATTTCGTTACTATCAATGGGGTATGATTGCAAAAGGAGATTGGGCTTTTGATATATTTGCTTTCTATGGAGCAGTTGTATCTCTCTACATTTTAAGAATGTTTGTTGTAAAGCTAAGAGAAACTACAAATCCATTAAAAAGGATCAAGTTTAAATATCTCTTCATCTCTTATTTTATATCTGTACTAATTACAATGTCAAATATACCTGCTATGAATGGATATGACTTTTATCCCTTAAGCAATCTTATGTTTATTCCTGCAGGGATCATGACCTATGGAGTGCTCAGATATAAAATAATAGATATAAGCCGTGTTATGGAATACTTTTCTTTCTGGTTTATATTATCATCTCTTATGGTTTTACCAAATATTTTTATATTTTTAAAAATTAGGGAGATCTTTAATTATATCTCTGCACTGGAACTTTTTATTCTTTTCGTTATATGGTTTATAGTAAATTACTTTTACTATAACAAAGCTCAGCCAATAGTAAACAAGATAATTAATAAAAGAACCATAGAGCTTAAAGAAAAAGCAAAGGAGTTGTTTAAAAACATTTTCTCTCTCAAAGGCATTGATGAACTAACAACAGAATTAAGCTTTAAAATATCAGAAGCATTGATGATACAAAAATGTAAAATATACACCGCCTCTGATGATGAGCTTAGATTTCAAAAAGATCTGGGAACTATCGAAATAGATAAAAAAATTCTTCAAATCTTAAAAACAAACCAGGAACTCTACTTTCAAAAAAGTGCTATGGAGATCCACAAAAAAGATTCTGATGAACTGAACAGCATATTATCACTGTTAAAACAAGAAGAGAGCGAATATCTCATACCCTTAGAAATAGAGGAGAGATTATAGCTTTAATATTTCTCTCAGAAAAAAAAGATATGCGCCAATTCTCACAGCCAGAAATTAACTTTATAAAAAATATTAAAGTCTATGCCTCAGTGGCTCTTGCAAATTCAGTTTTATACCAAAATATATATTCTATCAAAAATAATCTTGAAAAACTTGTTGAGGAGAGAACCTCCTTAATAGAAAAACAAAAAGAAGAAATTGAAACAGACCTCCGGCTTGCAAGAAAAATCCAGATGTCATTGCTACCAAAAAATGTCCCATCTATAAAAAAAATAAAAATAGCATATAGATATGAACCAGTAAGTGCTGTTGGTGGAGATTTTATTGACGTCCATTATAGAGATGGGATGAATGAGGTTGGACTTTTTATATGTGATGTCTCTGGCCATGGCGTAACATCTGCAATGATTGCATCAATGATAAAAATTTCTCTTAGCTCCTGGGGAAAATTTATCAAAAATCCATCAAGTTCCTTTAGAGAAATGAGAGAGATGCTTAAAGGAAAAATTGGAAGCAATTTTATATCAGCATTCATGTGCAGTATTGATATAACCACAGGCATTGTGACATCTGCATGCGCAGGACATCATCCAATGATCATACTCAGAAAAGATGGAGATCTGGAATATGTAAAACCCAGAGGTAAAATTATAATAGACTATGTAGACTCTGAATATGAAGAGCTTAAATCAAAGCTCAACTATGGTGATAAGATTATATTGTATACAGATGGGGTCATCGAAACAGCCAATGCAGAAGGAGTAATTCTTGATGAAGAAAAATTTAAAAAATTTCTTATAGATAATGTAAATTTATCTGCCTATGCCTTAAGCAGCAGAATTCACGATGAGATATTCAATAATGACAAAAAAGCTATTATTGAAGATGACTTCACATTGCTCATTGCTGAATATACTGGTGAGTCTCTCTAAAAACCAATGCAAAAATTTTTATATAAAATGTCATGAAAATAATAGTTGAAAAAATCCATTAATTTTTTAACTTCTACAACATAATCCTTTATCAAATAAAAAACTTCAAGGTTGCTATGGCTGGGATAATTTATAAAATTAAAAATATATTTAAGAGATCAAAAAACTCTAAGGACACAGAGGTCATAGAAATCAAAGAGACCACCTCAGAAACTCAACAAGAAGAAGTTAAACAAAGGCCTCTATACCTTAAAATATTAATTCAAGTAATTAAAACTCTTTTAGTAAGAATCCCTCTCGGCCTTATTATACTTATTGCCATTGTTCTTTTAGTTGCAAAAATCTATCTATCTCCTCAGAGGGTAGAAAATCTCTCAAAAAAAATTTTTTCAAGTCTATCTTATGGCACCTTAGATCTAAAAGTTGAAAAATTCAGCCCCTACAGCGGTTTTATTATCTCTGATATTGTAATAAAAAGCGGTCCTGATTTTAATGAAGAAAAACTCTTTGAGATAAAAAAATTAGTACTGGAATACAGCTTTTTTAAAATCTTTACAGGCAGTATAAGATTTCCTGAGATAGGAATATACAACCCCACTCTATACCTCAAAGAAAAAGATGGTATATGGAACGTCTCTGCTTTAATGAAACCTTCGGAAAAATCAGAGACAGAGGAAAAAAAAGAAAAGCCCAAAGAAGAATCTCAAAAAGCAGAGGAGATCAAACTTCCAATAGCAATAGACCTTTTACTAAACTTTATTCTTGAGGATCTGTGCCTATTTATAGAAAGCAAAGATTTTACCACAGAATTAACAGGATTAAAATTCAAAGCATCCATAGAAATCCCACCTTTTAAAAGAATACCCCTCTCTCCTGAAGCTGTAAAAATTCTAAGGACTATGAGAATTGAGCTAAACCCAGAAGATAAGATGACAATCAATTTTTTTTCACGCCAAGCAGAGACCAAACCTGAGCTTATACTAAACTGGAATTTAATATTTAATAATGGTGAGAAAAGTGAATTCTCAAGCACCTTCAATGCAGGTGCAAAAAAGATGCCTCTGAGGCTACAAAAAAAGATCTTCTCCCCTTTTAGTTTCCTTATATCTTACGATCTATTCTACAATCCCATTTCTGATATACTCAATATTAACAATCTCTCAATATCATTTCAAGACAATGACTGGATAAAAATAGCAGGATCTATTGAGGATGTAACAAAAAGTCAAAGATTGAATATAAATCTCATTAAGAGTAAAATAGTGCTCTCTGACCTATATCCTTATTATGTTACAATGACTGATGATAAATCCAAAAAATGGTCTGGAGAAATATCTCTGGCTCCTCTTTCAATAAAAGGAACAGCCAGATCCCCTGAAATAAAAGGCTCTATTACATGCAAGGATATAGCATTCAAACAGACTGGTCTTGAGGCAAGGATCCCTTCCATTGAACTCAACTATTTTGCTATTCAACAAAATAGTTCAATGCAAACAGGAGCTGATCTATCTATACCTCATCTACAATATGTAATTGATGGAAGTAAATCAGGAGATAATGGACTCAAATTATCAGCCAGAGCAGATGGTGTAAATAACTTCTCCACTATATATATAAAAGGCCTTTCCCTTGACTTCTATAATCCCACAGACAATAAAAAGGCTCTCTCCATAAATCTTGTTGGCTCAATCAATAGTTCAAATGGGACATCTGGCTCTGTGACGATTGATAAATTAAAATTTAACCCAGAACCTCTGTCAAAAATGGTTCCAGGCAGATTTAAAGAACAAGTGACATCTCTACCAATACAGAAAGGTGTGGATGTAAATATCTCATCAAATTTTACCCTTGCCAAAGAGAAAACATCTGCAAATCTCTCTTTGGGTTCAAAAATACCAGACTATAACATAAATGATTTAAGTCTTTTTGTATCAGTAGAACAGGATAATATAAAAAAAAGAATATCCATAAACAACCTGAGCCTTGGTAGCAAAGCCATGAATCTGGCCCTTGGGGTAAAGGGGGATGTGGAGCTAAAAAAGGCCCCTCTGTCTGATTCCAATATTGATCTATATCTTGAACTGAATAATCCAGTAAAAAAACAGATATTTGCACCATGGGAAAGCTCAGGCATGATAAAGCTCTCAGCTAACATGAAAGGTGATCTTGCAACTGGAAAGATAAAAGGAAACCTGATTTTTAATAACTTCAATATCAGCAATAAAGAAAGCATGTTAGCTGTCCAGGATATGAACATGAATTTTCCCTTTGAATATAAATTTGAGCTTATCAAAGATAAAAAATCATACATAGCTGTAACTCAAAAACAAATTATTGATAGTGACTTTTTTAGGGAAAAGCCCAACTTTTCAATAAAATCTATAGCATCAAAACATCCTGCCAGAAATATGCAGTATGAATACATGAAGGACTTTTCCACATTCATGGAATTTAAAGACAATGTCTTTGTTATAAGAGAGCTTAAGGCAAGCGTTATGGACGGAACAATATATGGCAAATCAATTCTCTTTAATCTTGCAGACTTAAAGCCAGAAAATATGGAGTTTGCCTTAATCTTAGATGTTTCCAATATAAACATAGCAAGGCTTGATGACCCTTATGGCAAAAAGACAACTAAAAATTCAGAACTGTCTCTTAATGCAAACTTCTCTGGGAAAGGCCTTGATATAACAAAGGAGCTTTCAGCATCCGGATATATAAACATCTATAAAATAGGAGAAGACTTCGCAAATAAACTCATGCGAGGCCTCTCTGAAGAAAAGGGTAAATCTAAATTGGGCAAGCCTGTTCAGTTCGCTGTAGATAATTCAATGCTCATCAAGGGCTTTGACTTCAGGCTTGACAGGGGTTTAATGTATACAACAGTAACATTCACCCGCAAGGTGCTGAGCCTACTGGTTACAGTTGACAACAGCCAGATCACCTTTGACAGAATTCCAATTCAAGAATATCTAAGGAAAGTATCGGAGGAAAAATAAAATGAAAAAGCTAATCCCTCTTATCTTTGTATTCATATCTGCAATATACTCAGGCTGCAAATCAACCCCAAGCTGCCTTACTGTAGTTCCACCAGAGATTAACCTCACAGGTGAAAAGACAGTAATTGAAAGACAGATAATAGGTGATTACAAAGAAATAGAAAAAGATGCATGGATAATTTCCTCTGTAAAATCATCTGTGACAACATCTGAGCCAGCAGCTGATATGGATATAATCAAAGGCATTCACTCACAAAATCAACAAGCCATGATCTTAAGAAAATACAAAGATGAAGGAGCTATAGGTGAAGGCTACGATGGCTTTGTTTACTATATAGAAAATAGTGAATACGAAAAATCACCTGAAAAGAAAAAAGAGCTTCTGTCATTTATCGAAAGTGAGAATAAAATAAGAAAAGAAATATTTATAAAGACTATACAAAAATCTAAAAAAGCTGCCCCTTCACAGGAAGACATAATAAGTTTTGGCAGGTTATATGCAGAAGAGCAAAGATCCCTTGCTCTTAAAGGAGATTGGTTCCAGGATAAAAACGGCAGATGGAGCAGAAAGTAAAGGCTATGAAAGAGAATAATACCCCCAAGAAAAAACTTATACCTTTTATCTTTGTGCTGATTATCTCTTTTGTTTCATGCACCAGCGCCCGCATACCAGAAGTAAAATTCAGCTATCGCAGCATGATTGACAAGGAATACCGCTTTAATATTGGCAGAGTCTTTCCTGTAACCATAAGCCAGTCTGTTGAAACAGATGGTGATATATCAAAAGACAGCAGCCTTTTCTTTTATACATCTGACTCAGCAAGTGGTAATTATGACATATATGTAAGAGCCATGGGAGATATCACAACAGTGAGGCTTACGTCACACCCATCAAGGGATGTCTCCCCTGTAATCTCTCCTGACAAAAAAAGACTGGCCTTTGTATCTTATAGGGATGATCCATACGGAGATATCTTTATAGTTAAGGAAGACTTTGTTAAACTGCTCAATGAGGCAGCAGAGGGCAGAGAGGTTGCCACAATTGATGAAAGATGCACAAATATAACAGCTGAAGAAGATCCCATTTCAGGTATAACAAAAAATATCAAGGACATAAATCCATCATGGAGCCCTGATGGCAAACTCATAGCATT
Source organism: Spirochaetes bacterium ADurb.Bin218 (assembly GCA_002069965.1). Lineage (GTDB taxonomy): Bacteria > Spirochaetota > UBA4802 > UBA4802 > UBA5550 > UBA5550. The sequence goes on from MWCI01000066.1 coordinate 7,842, forward strand.
TTCATCAAACAGAAGTGGAAGAAGTGAAATCTGGATTATGGAGGATGATGGCAAATCAAAAAGACAGCTCTCCTCAAACACTGGGGACTATCCATCATTCTCACCAGATGGGAAAAAAATAATATACATATCCTATGGTGAGAATAGCTATGGAGATATTTTCACCATTGATCTAACATCTGGAAAAACAACAAGGCTCACCAATGATAAGACGATAAAGCTCTATCCCTCTTTTACAAGCGATGAAAATGTAGTAATATATACCTCAATCGAAAAAGATACAAACCATAATGGCATACTGGATCTAAACGATAACTCAATAATACGCAGCATTAATATCAAAAATATGCAAAGCTACCAACTTACAAAATCCTCTGACTCAGCTTTTAAGGCAAAGTGGCTTCCTGTTCTTGACACTACAGATTACAAGGGGATTATTCTCTTTTCAGATATATCTTCTGGAAACGTCAACTTAAATCTAATAGCAGAAACAGGTATAATCCCTAAAAAAAATAATGCAAGGCTTCAATACGAACTTTGTGAAACATATCTTAATGAATATGACGATGAAGAAAGATATATAATGGCTCTTGAAAGTGTATATAAATTCTTTGGAGACTCAAAGGATAAATCATCAGTTGCATACACTGACAGAGCCTTAAAGGATGCAGTTATATTTTACGAAACAAAAAAAGATCCTGCAAAAGATAAAATTATATCACTCCTTAAAAAAAGAGAAAAAAATGGAGACAAATACTCTGCAGCATTGCTGAAGCTTATTGAGACAAAAAATGTTACAGAGGCCAGAGATATTCTTGAAAAAGAACAAAATAGTGAATTTTTCCTTCCCTTTTTGTCAGAAGACATTGCATATATCTTTCTTGATAAAGGAGAAAAGGCTTTAGCAATAAAAACCTTTGAGGAAATACTAAAAAAATACCCATCCTTTGAAAGAAAAAAAGACATTCAGACAGAGCTTGGTATACTTACAGATGATATTACAAAAGGTTTCATATCTGAACATTCTGTAGAAATAATAAAAACAGGAACAACTAACCAAAAAATCGCAGTTACTGCAAATCTAATCTCTCAAAGTGAGAACAAAAACTTCTCTTTGAAAGAATTTAATTTTCTTGTGGATAGAATAAACTTACTAAAAGAAAAATTCCCCTCTGATAAAGACAACAAAAAAGTTCAGGCTATTTTATCCTATTCAATGGCCAATATCTACCTGAGTCAGAAAAAAGAAAACTCGGCTATAAATAACTTCAAAGAGGCTATAAACCTTTCTCACCCAAATGACCTTGTGTATTATTCTGCAAATATAAATCTTGGAGAAATTTTCAAAAAACAGCTCAAATATGATGAAGCAGAAGAATTCTATAGCGCTGCAATAAATCGCTACTCAAGGAGATTTAAAACAAAAAATTTTAAAGAAAAATTGCTATGGCTCATAAACTACTATGAAACAAAGGGTTTAGAGCTTTTTCTCAATAAAAACTACGAAAAGGCTGAATCAATCTACAGTAAATACATAAACCTTGTAACTCTTGTTCATAATAAAAAATTATATCCTGATATATACAAACAATATGGAGCAAGAGCTCATGTTCTATACATAGAAACTCTTTCTAAATGGAAAGGTCTCGATGGAATAAATGGAGCTGAATCCTCATATAATACAAAACTGCCTGTTTTGAGAATGGATCTTGATAGAGCTGCTATATATGGTCTGGCCTATATATATGCCCAAAAAGGTCATATGTTAGACTTAGAGAATAATCTTATAGAGTCCTCTGATAAAGAAGAGGTATATAAAAACTTCTTCATGGCAGATAAGCAAATCGAATGGGCCTTATTCCTTGATGATACTTTTATTGAATCATATTTACTTAAAAGCTGGATTTATCAATATGTAGATTTAAAAAGAAAGGAATATGGAGATGATATTGAAAAATCAATAAAAAACTATTTTTCAAAAGAATTATGGGAAAAGAATATACAGTTGCTTGAAAAGGCTCTTGCAGCCAATGATGAAAATTCAAATCCTGAGCAAGAAGGCAACATACACCTTAATATAGGTAACAACTATTTTCTCTTACTAAACTATCCACGAGCGCTGTATCACTACAGGCTTGCAGAAAAATATAAAAAGAATTTCAACTCATCTTATGAAAAGGCCATTTTCCACTTTCACTATGGCTATTGCCTATGGCAAAATAATCTCCTTTCTGAGGCAAAAGAAGAAATCTCAAAGGCATATTTAATATACTCAAAAATCTCTGAAAAAAATAAAACTAAGTATATAGATCAACAACTCCTATTTTGCAGATATTTTGCTCTCTTTGAGAGATATAGCCAGAACTACAGAGAAGCCATAAAATGGTTTGAAAAAATTATAGATCTTGCAGATAAAAACAATCTCTCCATAGATAGAGCAAGAATTCTGCAAGAGATGGCATTTTGTTACAAAGAGCTTGGAGAAAGGGAAAAGACCATTTCCTATATTGAACAGGCAGAGAAACTGCTTGAAAAATATCCTGATGACACAAAAAAATATAACCTGAAGATAAAATTATTTGGAATAGGGCCTTTCCCTGTATGGGATATGGGACAAGACACAGCAGTGATCGGTGATAATAAAATATTCTATCCCCTTGATACAAAGAACAAAAAGCTCCTGAATCTCTCTCTAAGAGAAGAGATAGCTCTTAGTGAAAATAACTACAAAAGTGCCATAGATTATCTTGATAAAAAAATAAAACTTCTGGAGAAATCAAGAGATTCAGTTTCCCTTGAAACAAAAATCAGATCCCTCAACAATATTGGCTATTACTATTATATCTTAGAGAGTTATAGGGACTGTGAAAAAAATTTTAACTCTGCACTGGATATAGCACTTGCCACAAACAATCTGGAGGGAATATTCACTGCCACGAAAAATCTTACAAACCTATATATGTTCCTGATTGAAGAAGGATATACAGATAGAAACTGGCTTAAGGAAATAGAAAGCCTCATAAAAAAAACAGAAAATTACAAAAACAATTACTACACAACAAAGCTTGAACAGGAAAAAGCTGCTCTCAACGCAAAGGCTAAAAAAGAAAAAAGAGAGGTCACTCCTGTTCAAATCAAAGATCTTGAAGAAAGAATAGAAAAAGAAACATCTCAGGTTTATAGCCGACTTGAAATATCCATAGCGCTGCTAAATTTTTATAAAGCAGAGCTGTTATCCCATCAACAGATAACAGATAAAACTTTGCCCCTAAGCATATATAAAGATAATATATCAATTTATAGCCTTTATGCAGATTCAGCAGATAGACTTCAAAAGGCTATAGCCATTGCAGATAAGGAAAACCAAAAGGAACTAAAGATAAAACTTTTAATAAATCTTTCCCTCTGTTATGAGGCTATTGGAGAAGTGGAAAAAAGCTATATATGCCTAATTGATGCTCAGAAACTGGCAGAGCAACTTAAGCTTCAATGGCTAAAAATAAACTCCATGGCAGCTCTTGGCAGATTTGTAGCAATATATGGAAAAGAAGTTGAATCAGGAGATTATAGGGCTCTTGCTGAAAAATACATGGTGGCAGCAATAAATCAACTGGAAGACAATCTAAAGGAATATAAAAAATATAAAAGCAAAATATCAGCTATTTATAAAAATCTTGAAGATTTCTATATAAAAAATGGCAACAACATAAAAGCTAATTCCATAAAAGCAAGATATGAAAAAGCCATGAAACAACTGTACTAATTCTTTAAAAATAATTACCACTATTTATGAATGTATCTGAAAAAGAGTATCTCTTAAAAATAGAAAAATCTGTTGGCAGAACAATAAATAAGTATTCTCTTATTGGCTCTGGAGAGAAAGTTGCTGTTGCTCTTTCTGGAGGTATTGATTCACTGCTATTACTGGAAACAATCACACTCAGGAGAAAGAGACTCCCCATAAGCTATGAGGTCTTTGCAATTCATATATTAACAGAAAAAACAGGTCAGCAAATAGATTTAGACTTTTTGAAAAATTTTTGTCAAAAACTATCAGTTCCTTTGTTTATTGAAGAAGCAAAATTTGACTTAAATACAGAGAAGTCTGTCTGCTTTTTATGTTCATGGCACAGAAGAAAACATATATTTGATTTTGCAGAAAGGATGAACTGTAAAAAGATAGCCTTTGGTCACAACTTAGATGATGCAATTGAGACACTAATTATGAATATGAGCTATAATGGCACAATAAGTTCACTGCCTCCTAAACTATCATTGTTTAATGGTAAAGTTGAAATTATAAGACCTCTGTTAATGCTGACAAAAGAAGAGATAAAACAATACGCTGATATTCAAAAATTTCCTCAAGAGTACAAGGAGTGTCCCTATAGCAAGGATAACTCCAGAGAAAAAGCTCGCTCTATAATAAAAATGATGTCACAGGGAGACTCAAAAATAAAAAAAAATATATTTAAAAGCATGCAAAACATTCACAAAGAGTATCTTCCATAAGTTCTTATTAAATATTATAGCCACAGCCCTCATAAGGGCTTACATTCTCTTCCTCCTCAAGTTTAACTCCTTCATAATAAGGAAAATCCCTGCACATCCTTGGCCTTATTGGATGAATAGAACACGTGGCCAAGCCATCTTTAAAAACAAAATGCTTGCATCTGTAATGATAGGGCAGATCAACATCTGGCTCTTCAAATAAAAATTCAAGCATGGGATATATGAGATATATCTCAGAAAAATTGGGATCTATCTGCTTGGACTTTTTCCAATAAAAATATGCCTTCTCAAGTAATTCTGGTGATTCTGCAAGCCTGACATCCTGACAGCAGTTTCCACATCTTATACATTCACCCATAAAAAACCCTTAAATAAATCTACAAAACATTCATAAAAAGAAACATTAAAGCATCAATTATTTTTTTAAAATTAATTCTACTATGGAATATTAACCACATAGCACACATAGCACACAGTAAGTGAAACTAAAGTCTCTCCCAATCAAAGCTTACTATGTTTCTATCCTTTTTACTAAATTCTATACCTATAAGATATACAGAGCTATATTTATTCACATACTTTTCAAAATAT
>MWCI01000067.1 GCA_002069965.1 Spirochaetes bacterium ADurb.Bin218
GTGCCCTCGATGCGGAGAAAAAGAGAGAATTTTTCTTGATGAAAAGAAAGGTTCTCGAAATCGGTGGTTATGACGCTGAATTCTGCATTACGCAGACACCTGAGCTTGTAGAAATGGCGGATACAGTAATAGCTCTTGAGAGAGGTAGTGTAAAAATAAATTAAAATCAATAAGAAAATAAACTTAAAGGAGGTTAGAAATGTTGGTTTCTAAAAATAGTTTACCTAGCTGGGTAAAGAGAAAATTCATTGAAGATATAGAAATCATAGGTGAATGGAATATGAAAGACGAACAGATAAAAAAAGCAAAAAGAAAAGCACAGAGAGATCTCGTTGGCTTTATCCTCATACCGGTATGGCGGCAAGAGATAGTAAAAAACTAAACCAAATAAAAACCAAAAAACCCAAAATACCCACAAGGAGGGAAAAAAATGGAAAAACAAGAAAAACTAAACAAAATAGAGAACATTAACAACACAACGGCAGTGGCCAACATAATTCAGGGGGACGACGATGAGATCACCGCTCATGTGGCAACACTCCTAGGTCCTAAGTTTAACTTACCTAAAGCAGGCGTTATTAGGCCCGGGATTATGAAGTTAAAGGGAGGAGCTACCCCTCAAGATAAAGCCTTGTATGAGAAAATGCTTGCAGAAGGGGCCACATGGGATGAAATTGACCAGGAGCTTGGCACGGATGCTAACGGTAAAAGTAAATTAATCCCTGCAAATGTGGACTATTTCACGGTAAGGCCTAGGGATTGCCAAAATCCAAAAATGGCGGAGGAGATATACAAACTCTATGCGGATAAGGACGGCAAACTTAGATCATTCCCTGTATGGTTCCCGGTAAATGAGTGGTGGAATATTATCCCTCATTCACTGAGATGTTTTTCTCAGTCGGGAATCAAGTTTAGAAGCGCATTCAGGGAAAAAGGCAGAAGGGTTTGCGAGTTTCCTCTTGAAATTGAACCAGGCAGGAAGGTATTTAATGGACGTCCTTGGGGAGAAAGACCTTGCGAACCAGATACTTGCCGGGAATACCAAACAGGCGAATGTAAATTGGGAGGGGTACTTCAATTTTACATTCCAGGTATAAAAGGTATTGGACTTTGGGTATTGCCTACCACAAGTTGGTATAGCCTTGTTCGTATTAAAAGTTCATTAGAGGCTGTATCTTCTATCACAGGAGGAAGGCTGTCAAGAATATTCATTGATGGACAAACTCCCTTTGTATTGAAAAAGGTACTCGATGAGGTTAGTAGAGTTGACCCTAAAACAGGTAAATCAATACGACAGTCTCAGTGGCTAATAAATTTGGATGTGCAGATTGACATGTTCGAGCTTGTTAAATATGGACAGGAAAAAACAATAGAGAAAAGAGGGTTGGCTGCTATTTCCATTTTAAACGGTACCCATTCTAACGTGAACCCTATAAAGGATACTGTAAATCCTGTAACCGATGTTGAACCTGAACCTAACCCAGAACCTGAACCTAACCTAGAACCTGAACCAGAAATATTAGCGAGTTATGCCAACGAGGCGACAAAAATTTTTACGAAAGAAATTTCAAGCGATGAAACTTCCGAAGATGTGTTCGTTCCTGAAGAACCTGAAATACCTGATAATAATCATGTAGAGGAACCCATAATGGCTACCGTGAAACCTGATAATCCTGTAAAAGAAATTGTCGGGACTATCAAGGCAGTGTCAGGCACAGGAAAAGGAATAAAAGTAGGAGAAACTTGGTACAATATTACAGAGAAAACGAAAAAGAATGTTGTACCAGAAAAGGGCATGGCAGTAAAAATTACGTACGTTCAGGGATCACGAGGGCTTTTACTCGTGAATGCCATAAACGCTGCGTAAAACACATATCCCCTTCATTCAAATAATTAAACAATCAGGAGGGAAAAAAAATGGAAAAACAAAAAAAACTAAACAAGAATAATCAATTAGTAGCAGTAAGGGCTGTAAAGATAAAAAATAGAATTGTTAAATACTTGGATACTGCATTGGCAAAAGAAGATACAGATGAGGAATATAAGGAAGGGAACATACAAACAGAAAACGTGCCAATCAACCTAGTCGAGGTTATTACTGATACAGCAGAAAAAATAACCGATTTTGTTACTGAGGCATTGGATGGCGATGAAACAGAAAAACTCGGCAAGCTTCTGACACTGGAACTGGATAAACGCCAGGGCAATCTAACCTATGAGGAATATGAAGAAAGGAGAAAAAAAATATGAAGAAAACAGGCATAAAAAAAATAATAATCAATGGGATTAAGTGTCTCCTAACCGAAGACCACCAAAAACATCTTATTCCTACGAAAAAATACAAACACAGATACTCACTCAGACATAATGAGATAGATTGGACTGAGCCTATAACGGTGGAACGGTTTGTTTTCGCAAACTGGTTCGGAGACATTTTGAGCCCTGTTCCCCTTCTCAAGGAAGAAGAGTATAAACCGATAGAGTCTTGGAGCATCTCTGAGTAAATAATCTACAGTTACGTTCTAACAAAAACCAAAAAAATAAAAAAATAAACCCCCTATGACGTTTGTTATAGGGGGTAAAGGAGGTTTGTATGAAAATTCAAAAAGTTATTATAAATGGAATTGAGTGCATTTTATGCGAAGATCCCAGGATAATAATCAAATCAGGTAAATACAAATATAAATATACTATTATTCATAAAGGAACAAAAGCCACTATAGTACCATACAATTCAGAAATTTTTAATTGGTATGGTAACGTATTCAGTACCAAACCGTTACTATCTCAAAACAAATCCATATCGGTTAAAAATTTCAAAGTAGATCCATACCAAAAAGTTTTCTGAGAAAGAAGTCTGGGAACTAATAAAATTATGGAGGTAATAAATGAGAGAAGATATTTTACGACAAAGATATTACAATAAGAATGAAAAAGGGCAAATCATAGAAGATTGGGCTGGTCTTTGCAATAGAGTTGCAAATAGTCTTGCAGAGACAAAAAAAGAAAAACAGGACTTTTATGAAGTTCTGTTAAATTGTCTTTTTCTTCCGAACTCGCCAACCCTTATGAATGCAGGCAAAAACAATATGAGTTACTCTGCCTGTTTTGTTCTTCCCGTTGAGGACTCAATAGAAAACATATTTGAAGCAATTAAAGAAACTGCACTCATCCACAAATCAGGCGGGGGGACTGGATTTGATTTTTCCCGGCTACGTCCTGCTGGAGACATCGTGTCAACAACTAAAGGCGTTGCTTCAGGTCCTTGTTCCTTTATACAAGTTTTTAATGCAGCAACGGATGTGATAAAACAAGGATCCACTCGTAGAGGCGCAAACATGGGTCTTCTAAGGGTAAACCATCCTGACATTATGGAGTTTATCAATATGAAAAAACAGGAAGGCCATCTAGCAAATTTTAATATTTCAATTGCCATAACAGACACCTTTATGAAAGCCCTAGAACAAGATGGGGAAATTCCTCTTGTTTTTAATGATAGGACTTACAGAATTATCAAAGCAAAAGAGATATGGGATGCTATTATTGAAGATGCATGGAGAAATGGAGAGCCAGGCGTTATCTTTATTGATGAGGTAAACAGACATAATACTTTGCCTCATTTGGGGGAAATAACAAGCACAAATCCGTGTGGGGAACAACCCCTTCTTCCCTATGAGGCATGTGTCCTTGGTTCTGTAAATCTTGCCAGACATATAAAAAACGAACAAATAGACTGGACACTCTTGGAATCGACCGTAAAAACGGGAATCAGGATGCTCGATAACATCATTGATATTCAAGCATATCCTCTTCCAGAGATTGAGAAAATGCACAAGGCCAATAGGAAGATTGGTCTTGGTGTTATGGGATGGGCTGATATGCTGTTGTTACTTAAAATCAGATACGATTCTGAAGAAGCTCTTATACTTGCTGAAAAGGTAATGGCTTTTATCGAAGAAGCTTCTGTTGAAGAAAGCGGAGAGCTTGCTAAAAGAAAGGGAACGTTTCAAACATGGAAGGGTTCTGTATGGGAGGAAAAAGGCATTCCTATAAGAAATGCGACAACAACAACCATTGCACCAACAGGCACCTTAAGCATCATTGCGGAATGCTCAAGCGGCATAGAGCCGGTCTTCGCCTGGGAAACAATCCAGAAAAGGCCTGTCGGAGAACATAGGGTGGTACATCCCATATATAAAACCTTCAAAGATGCTGGTAAATCTATACCTGAATATTTTGTCACGGCAAGCGAAATTGCTCCTGAATGGCATATAAAAATGCAGGCAGCATTTCAAAAGCATACCCATAATGCTGTCTCAAAAACGATTAACCTGCCTAATAGTGCGACAAAAGAAGATGTAGAAAAAGCCTTCAGATTGGCGCACTCACTATGCTGCAAGGGTATCACAGTATACCGAGACGGCTCAAGGATGGAGCAGGTTATATCCTCAACTCAAAAAACTCAACAGACACAGGAACCACAGCAAACACAAGAGGAGGAACTAAGAACGGTAGAAGAAGCCAAAAGAATCCGTGTAAAAACTTCTGAGGGAAACGTTTATGTAATTATCACTCACAGAGAGGCAACTCCGCTTGAGGTTTTTATACACTCTCCTGTAGAATCAAAGTATGCTGAAATATACGAGGCGTTTGCACGCGTGCTCTCAACATCGCTCCGACACAAAATCCCATTGAAATCTCTTCTTGAACAGCTTGAAAAAGCCAACACAAAGTTTGGTTCAATTGTCAGTCCTGTATATGCGGTTTTAAGAGCATTCAGAATGCTCGGCATGAACGGATATGGCGATTGTCCTGAATGTGGAAACTCCCTTATTGCAGAAGAAGGCTGCTTAAAGTGTTTCTCCTGCGGGTATAGCAAGTGCTGAGACAGTAGAAAAAGTTAACCGGAGGCTAACCCCCTCCGGTTTTTTTATTTTATGGTTTTTTTATTTTATGGCGGTGTGTATTTGAAAAAATCCAAACTGATTTTGGGCTTCGCCCAGTTTGGCGGCAAATTTTTATACTAACCCCAAATTTTATCTAGCTCTTTTGTATGTTTATATTTCTCTCGCAATTTACTAATATCATCGCTTGATTTTATATTTTTTATCCGTTGGCTAACATATTTTGTGTATAACGGATCAATTTCTATACCAATAGAATTTCTATTTAGTTGTTTGGCGACAACAAGCGTTGTCCCTGATCCTGCAAAAGGGTCAAATACCATGTCATTTGGTTTCGAGGACGACAAAATAATTCTTGTTAATAAATCAACTGGGGATTGTTGCTCATGTAATCGTTTGCCATTTTCCAATCTTAATGGTTCTTGTCCCGCGAAATAACCGGATGTTAGCTCGCGAATATCGTCCCAAACATCAGTTACAAACATTCCGTCCGGTCTTTCATATTTCTCCGTAACTAATAGTGGGGGATTTATTCTTAGTTTATTAAATATCTTGGGTCTTTTTCCTTTAGTTGCAAAAACAATTATTTGATAGTGTTTCCCGAAACCATTTCTTACCGGAACCGCAGATGTCTTTTTTTTCCACACAATCAGGTTCTTGAAGTTCCAGCCACTATTTTCTAGGGCATGAATTACATGGTGAACATTTTTCTCTCTCTGCATAAAATAAATGCTACCCCCAGCCGATGTTCTTTGAAATACTAATCTGCAAATGTCGGTCATCCATTTCCAATAAGTTTCTTCCGGTAAATTATCCTGATAAGAATTATATTTTTTATTTTGGTTAAATGGCGGATCTAGAAATGACACATCAAAAGGAGTATCCGTGTATTTTTGCAGGAATTTCTCGCAATCATCTTGATAAATACTACATTTAATCATATTAAATTAAGCCAAAAGTTTTTCAATTTTAATCTTGTAGAAGTCGTCTTGCTTCTCAATTAACTTCTTTTCAACCAGCCACGACAAAATATTTTTTATCGAATTTTCAGCATTAATAACTGACAATTTTTCCGCAAGTTGCTGTTTATCATGCTTTCTTTCAGATAGATAATATAAAACGACTGCTCTTAGAAAATCATCTTTTGACACGATTCTGCTTCTGGCTAATTCTGAAACTCGTGCCATAATTCTAGCTAATCGATATACAAAATTCTCAGCTTCAATCTCATGATGAATTATCAACTTTGCAAAAAGCGATTTTACTTCTGCACTCGATCTTAAATTGAAAGTTCGAGATAACAAAACCCCAATTTTACCAACTTGCTTTCCGGCAAGTCCTTCGCGCACATCTTTTGCTTTATTAAATACTGATAAAAAGCCCTGCGTTGCCTGCTTCAAAAGATTTTTGTCATCATCAATCAATAAAGATTCAGTATTCGCTCTCCAAAAACGGCTTGTTTTAGAAAATCCAAGGTTCATCTGGTTCAAATTCACAGAACCGAGAACTAATCTATTGTCAGTTATTAAAAGTTTGCAATGCAGGGCATCTTCAGTGGTCCTAATCTCAACCTTGTTTGCAAGAAGTTCTTTTAACATCCTGTTTAATCTGTCACTAAAATCCATGCTTGTGGCACCAGAAAGAATTTTTACATCAATACCTCTAGACAAAATTGTTCTTATTAAAAATTTTGTAAATTCTTGGTCTGTGAAACTTTCTGTTGATATATATACAAAATCCTTTGCATCATTGATTATTTTTTCATATAGCGTTCTTGCGCGAAATTGAAAAGGCGTAATGTATAATGTATTTTTAATATTCCCAGATTCATTGCATAAAGATGACGGATAGTGAGTAACCCAAAAATCTCTGTGGATATTATTCTGTATGACTCGCGGCAATCTAAACAATTCATGATTATTTGTCCCCATTGCATTATTAATAAGATTTCTTAGATTTTGCCCGTTATCTTTTACAAAAGTATTAAGCAGGTAGTCAAATTGGGCTAAAAAGATAGAAATTGTTTTGTCATCTTCAAACTTAATCACTGCATCAAGTTCGTTTTGATCAATTAAGTTTGCTGAAAGTGCCACGGCAGTTTTATCGGTAACCATAAATTTTCCATGAAATGCATACCAGCGCCCAACTGCCGTAGTTGTTCTTTCTGGATCCCCTACATTCCATTTAATAAAATTTACTATCGCGCCGGAGTTAATAAGCTTTTGGAACGAATTTTCAACTCTTTCCCTAACATCATCATTAATACTATCGTAAGGCAATGTAATAATATGAACTTTTACCGACTCAGAAAGTTTCTTATTAAGTTCCTCAAAAATTTCTTGATTATGCAATTGAAAAATCGCAATTTTTATAAATTTTTTTGCTTTCTTTATTTCCGCAATAACTTCAGAGAGTATTGTTTTATCAAATTTGAAAATTGCCATATATTTATTTAATTAAATCCTCAATATTAACGCCGAGGGCCTTGGCGATTTTCGCCATAACCAACACGGACGGCTTTTTGATTACATTACTTTCAATTTTTGTTAGGGTAGTGTATTTAACGCCAGACTTCTTGGCAAAATCCTCTTGCGATAAACCTTGCTTTGTTCGGTATTTTTTTACATTTTCCCCAATGTTGATTTCGCTTGCCATATTTTCAATAATTTGATAGTATGTAAATGATATATTATTCTTTCAATATAATGATACCAAATAAAATGAAAACAAACAAACAAAAAATGAAGAAAAGCCCGCTTCTGGCGTTCTGCTTTGCGAAACAAAGACAAAAAATTCAATTTTGCGCCTAAAATCGGCTGGCGAGCCCTCGCAGAGGGCAAGCCAGACCTTTCTTTTTCCAACTGGCGGAGAGAGTAGGATTTGAACCTAGGAAAGACATGAGCCTTTGGCGATTTTCAAAACCGCTGCCTTAAGCCACTCGGCCATCTCTCCCTATATCTCAAACATCTGTTTCTTTCAATATCCTGACCCCTCCAAGATCCACAGTAATCTTTATAAGCTTTCCCAGTATAGCTGTCTCTATTGCACATGTATTGTTACCTACCTCTTTAACAATACCTTTAAGCTCCATACCTTTATATTTTCCACCGACAACCATAACTGTATCCCCGACTTCAGGTTTAGGCGGCGGTTCAAAAAGATACGCAAGTTCGCCATACTCTTTGAAAAACCTGAAGTAACCATCCTTTGCGGTAAGTTCGGTAATTTTTATGCCAGAAAGAAAAGAAGTAGGAACGATATTTCTTGGATCCTCCGCTACCATTAAATAGTCATTAAATTTCGTATCCTTAACGAGGAGATCCTTTTGAAGGAATATCTCTTTGATCTTTTTTAGTCTTTTAGAATTTCCGAATAGAAGATACATTTAATTATTATATTACCTATCCTCTCTGTGATGTTTTGTATTTCCATATCTTCACTTTTAAATCGTTATCTTTATAAAGGAGGATAAAAAAATTATTTTCTTCATATTCAGGTTGTTTGCTGCTTATAAAATATTCTGTCTTCGTTTTGCGAATAAGATCGACAACCTTGTTATTGTTAAAATAATCAATATATTCTTTAAGGATTTTGCGATTAGGGAAGCCTAATTCACAGGAAGGAATAACTTGCAGGTCAGGTCTCAAATATAGAATCAAATATTGTGAATTGAAATTAGTCAGGACAGAGGCTCCAGCGAGCACATAGGAAAGAGCATGACTGAGCTTTTTTAAATTATGTAGTTGGCTATAATTAACAACGCCTATCAAGGGAATCATACAGAGACAAATCTGTATAACTATTCCTTTTGTAAATATTCCTTTTTTAGGCTGTGTTCTATGCCGTATTCTCTGAGATTGTTCTGATTGTTTTTTTTGTTTTTGATGTATGTCCACCATTTTATTACGATCTCCCACCGAGAAGGCCTACTTTTTTTAAAGGTGGGATGAAAGGTGGTATTAAATATTGCAACTATCTAATAATTTGTAATATAACAGAGATATGAATGGAAAACGCTGGAAACATTCAAAAACCACTGTCTATAATATTGGCTATCATTTTATCTGGTGCCCTAAATACCGGCGTAAAGTGCTAATCAATGAGATAGAGAAGCGATTGAAGGAGCTATTGCTACAGAAAGCCAACGAACTTGGCGTTGAAATTGTCCAGATGGAAATTATGCCTGATCATGTCCATTTATTTGTAAAGGCAACGCCCATTAACACTCCTCACTTTATTGCCCATCAATTAAAGGGTTATACCTCTCGCACGCTTCGTAAGGAGTTTCCAGCATTAAAAAGCAGGCTGCCATCTCTATGGACAAGGTCATACTACTGTGAATCAGTTGGGCATATATCCGAAGAAACTGTGCGCAAATACATTGAGGAGCAGAAAAACAGATGAAGACCTACTGTTTTAAGCTCTATCAATCAAAACAGAATAAACACCTTCATAAAGAGATAAACCTTGCCGGCAGTATCTATAACCATCTAATCGCCCTGCATAAGAGATACCACCGCCTCTATGGAAAACATTTGAATGCCAATAAGCTGATGAAGCATATCACAAAACTTAAAAAGCAGGAACGGTTTGCATATTGGAATCAATTAGGCTCTCAGGCAATTCAGGATATTGCCCAGCGAATAGAAAGAGGCTATAGGCTCTTCTTTAGAAATAAGAAACTGGGCATTAAGTCAGCCCCTCCCTCTTTTAAGAAGGTCAGGAAGTATAAATCCTTCACCCTCAAGCAGGCCGGATACTGGCTTCTTGAAGGAAACAAAATCTTTATCCTGGGCAGGGTGTATAAATACTTCAAGTCCCGTGATATTGAGGGGAGGGTTAAGACCTTAACCGTCAAACGAAATACCCTTGGAGAGATATTTATTTATCTAACATGCGAAATCGAAGAGGCCCCTGTCGAATCAAGATTGGGTGAAAGCATCGGATTAGACTTTGGCTTAAAGAGATTTCTCGTGGCATCAGATGAAACAATAATAGAGTCTCCCCTATTCTTTAAACAGGGCATAAAGAAGATACGAAAATTAAACAGGATTCTCTCCAGGAAGAGAAGGGCTTCTCCAAAGAGAGTTTCCAACAACTACAAAAAAGCCTCTAAAGACCTTGCCAGGGCGCATAAAAGGATAGCGAACAAACGAAAGGACTATCATTTTAAACTGGCGAGGGAGCTGGCAAAAAAATATGCTCTTATCTGCATTGAGGATTTAAACATCAAGGCCATGCAAAAAGTATGGGGCAAAAAGGTATCTGACCTTGGATACAGCCAGTTTGTAAATATCCTGAGATACCAATCTCTTAAGGCAGGCTCCAGGGTGATAGAGATCCCCAGATTTTATCCTTCAAGCAAGACATGCTCTAATTGTGGATATATTCTGGAGGATATACCTCTTGATGCAAGAGAGTGGGCCTGTCCTAAATGTAGCTCTATTCATGATCGGGATATTAATGCTGCTGTTAATATTCTCAGGGTTGGGACATCAACCCTTGTGGGAGAAGGAGTAAGACCTGCTTCGGCAGGCATCCTTTGATGAACCAGAATCCCATGGATTTATCCGTGGGAGTATGTCAAAAGATCCATCAGGAGCAAGAAAAGTATGTCCCCTATCCGGAAGCAGAACCCTTTCTTAACAGTCTTAAGGAAAAAGGCCATACAATTGTTATCGCCTCTCACAGACAAAAGAAGGCTTTCGAACCTACAAGAAACTGGTTGAGAAAAAATAATCTACCCTTCGATAAAGTACATCTCAGCTATGACAAGACAGTCCTGTTTGATAGCGTTGATTACATTATCGACGATTCACCATTGGTAATCAAAAAGGCCTGTCTTGAGGGTATTCCTGTTGCTGCGCTGCGTAAGCCATGGAATGCTATGTTGAATATTCCGTTGCACGAAAATCTTCTTGAGATTAAGTTAAACGGGCATAAATGAGATGGTCAGTATAGTTAAGGGGAGCGTTTAGGCTCCCCTTTTTTTGTTAGGAAGTTTCTTCTGTACTGGTGATTGTCCAATAATTTTTTACCTTAACAGAAGAATTAGTTTTGTTGTTAAGGGTTTTTTGATAGGTTTGATCGAAAACATTTTTTACCAGGCTTTTCAACTTATCTATCCGTTTCTTTTTATCTAAATCGGGTTTTTCCATTTCCATAGCTTTCCATACCTCTTCAACAGAAATCCTCTTAAAAAATTCTGTTATCACCAAAGACATAAACACAGAAGTGTACCCCGAAAGCTGCTTCAATTTTTTTACCTCTTGAGCCTCAATCGCAATGGTTATCCCTTTTTTTGGCATGAATTTTACCTCCCTAGCTTAAAGTAACCTCTTGCTTGAGAAAATTCTGGCTCATCAGGAATGATAACCATATCAGCTTCAAAAATATCTATCTTAATTAAATTTGCACCACCGCCCGCAACAACAACTGTTTCTATATCTGAGATACCTCCAATTTCATCCTTTAGTCTCGTCTTTATCATCTCTGTGTATTCTTCTAAGGCTTTTCTTTTTATGTTTGATATATCTATCTTTTCGCCCTCTAATCTAATTGAACCTTTCTCGAATATCTCAAGCAACCTGGAAAAAGAAAAATTTCTTGCATACCCTAATTCATCAGGGAGAGACGATCTCAATACATCTACTGCCCTTATGAGGCCAAGTTTTTCTATAGTATTTCCTTTTCTTTTTTTCCATTCACCATCTTTTTTAATGAGTATGAGATAATCAAGTGTATTAAATCCTATATCAAGGATAAGATTTTCATCGGATAGCCTCTCTTCTACATCAAGAAAAATACCTATGCCTTGGGGAAGTATGTCGCATTCAACATGATTCGCTTCTTCGATAATATTTTTAAATTTATCAAGATAGCTGCGATATTTTATGGGAATACCAGTAACTATTCTATCTTGCTTTCCTATTATGGTCTCCACGTACTTTAAAAAGACTGGAAAATAGTTCATTAATTCGGTAATGCCCGTTATCTCTATCCTCTGTGCTTCATATTTAACATCATTACCTATCACATAGACTTTATCCCCATACTTGACTGTATCCACCTCGGCTATAGGATCAGGGGTATAATATGCCAACCATGTGGGAAATTTAAAAGTTTTTTCCTCTGATACAACCTTTGTCCATCCAAAACCTACATCAATACCAATCATTAAATACCTCCTGTATAAAAATATTTTTATATTACGATAATATATTACTTTTTTGTTATACTGTTATTGGTGATAAAATATAAAAATATTAAGATAACAAAATATTTTATGATTAAAATTATATATTTTTATAGAAAACCCTTAATTTTTCAATCAGAAAGTCCTAATCTAATCTAGTTATTTATGGTAGCACGATTATTTATGGTAGTTGACAAAATTAGATGATGCCTGGTCCTTCTTTCTTTTTTTTCAGTTGTTTTTCGTGTATTTCTTTATACAATACAGAAGATGGAGAAAACCTTATCTTTTGTCTTGAAGGAATTATTACCTTTTCTTTCAATGCTGGGTTCCATCCTCTTCTACTCGGCATTTTAATAACTCCGAATTTTCCAAAACCAACTATGGTTACTGTTTCTTCTTCAGATAACG
>MWCI01000068.1 GCA_002069965.1 Spirochaetes bacterium ADurb.Bin218
ATGATGCAAACATGGGGTGCAGAGTGTATTCCAAGTCCTTCTCCTTATACAAAATATGGGAAAGAGATTTATGAACAGGATCCTGCTCACCCTGGCTCTCTTGGGATAGCCATAAGCGAGGCTGTGGAAATTGCAGCAGAAAGGGACGACACAAATTATACCCTCGGATCTGTTTTAAATCACGTATTGTTGCACCAGACAATTATAGGGGAAGAGGTAAAACTCCAACTCAAAAAAGAGGGTATTGAACCAGATGTTCTGATTGCCTGCTGCGGTGGAGGGTCAAACCTCGGAGGTCTTATACTGCCATTTTTGCCAGATAAAATGGATGGCAAAAATATTAAGATGTTAGCTGTAGAGCCTTCTGCATGTCCAACCTTAACTAAAGGGGAATATACATGGGATTTTGGCGATGGGGCTCATTATACTCCTCTTGTAAAGATGTATACCCTCGGCAATCAGTTTGTTCCTGCTCCAGTCCATGCTGGAGGACTTCGCTATCATGGTGATTCTCCTATAATATCTCAATTGCATAAGGAAGGAATTGTAGATGCTGTTGCATATCAGCAGAGAGAGGTTTTCGATGCTGCAGTACTTTTTGCAAGGACTGAGGGAATAATTCCTGCGCCAGAAAGTGCTCATGCAATTAAGGGAGCAATAGATGAGGCAAAGAGGGCAGATGAAGAAGGCAAAGAGAAGACAATAATATTCTGCCTCTCAGGCCATGGACATTTTGACCTTGCCTCTTATCAAATATACTTTGAAGGAAAAATGGAAGATTACGAAATGCCAGATGAGATTATAAAGAAAAATCTTGCAGAGCTTCCAAAACGTGAGCTTGTTATGCATAAGTAGCTTAACTTTTCATACACCTAAAAGTTAAGGGGAGCCAAAAGCTCCCCTTAAACTTTAGATAATGTAAATATAAAGATTACTTCTTTTCCCCTTCATCATCTTTTTCGTCTTTGATTGACTTTTTGAATTCTCTTATGCCAGAGCCAAGATCCTTTGCAATTCGTGGGATCTTTCCTGCTCCAAATAACACCAGGACTATAAGAAAAATAACCACAAGCTCGCCCATACCTGGCATTGCAAAGGCATAATTTAAAGTAACATTGCTATACATGCTATTCTCCAAATTTTTTCATAAATTAAGTTTTGTCGGCAAAATATTTAACACCAAAAACAGGGTTTTGATAAAATTCCGAAAAAACATGGCATAACTATAGCAGATAGCAAAAAATATCAAAGACTTTTTGACAGTAAATACAAAAAAATATAGTTGCATAATAAAGAGTATTTTATAGTAAAATATAAACATATTTCAAAAACTAAAATAGGATTGCTTTATGGAATGGATAATCGCTCTTGTCACATTGACTTTCCTTGAAATTGTTTTAGGAATTGATAACATTATTTTTGTTTCAATTATAACAAACAAACTTCCAGATTCTCAGAAGCAAAGGGGCCGAATTCTTGGATTGTCTCTTGCTCTTGTTTTTCGTATAATTTTACTTGCATCTTTAACCTGGATGGTAAAGCATCTTACAACTCCTCTATTTTCTATTTTATCTCATAATTTTAGCGTAAGGGAGATTATACTTTCTATTGGGGGATTATTTCTCCTTGCAAAAAGCACAGTTGAAATTCACCACAAGCTGGATATAGCCCATGGTAAGGAGCTAAAAACAAAAGATGCAGCAACCTTTGCGGCTATTATTATACAGATCTCTTTGATAGATATAGTCTTTTCGTTTGACTCAATTCTCACAGCTATAGGACTCACAAAGATGCTACCTGTTATGATTGCAGCTGTTATAATATCTATGATTATAATGATGATATTTTCTGGCAAGGTTGCTGATTTTATACACAAAAATCCCACTCTGGAAATGCTTGCTTTATCATTTCTGCTTTTAATTGGATTTATGCTTGTCCTTGAGGGTTTCCATTACGAGATACCAAAGGGATATATATACTTTGCAGTATTTTTTTCCCTCTTTGTGGAAATGCTAAATATGAAGATGAGGAAGAGAAGGGGGATGCTTGTTGAAGATTGAAAGGCAAAAATTTTGCCTTTCAATCTCTATTAAACCTTCCTTCTAAAACCTGCCTTCTCATGTCAACTCTGCCTCCCTCTGACTGTTCATCATCCAGAGTAGTTTGTATATCACTTTCAATAATTCCTGATTCATTGAACTTTATTATTCTTTTGATATTATTTATGTAATCGTATTCCCCTTTTTCTTTAACATATCTGTTTTCATAGTAATCATATACATAAAGGCGCTCAAGCTTTTCTCCGCCTGTTTGATACCATTCTTTTTTGATGATCATATCATCTTTGTAATAATCAACAACTGTTCTCTGCTGGTTTTTGTATTCCGTAGATTTTATAATATTACCTTTTGCATCATACTCCACCTTAAAATAATAATTTATATAGGGGAGCTGGCTTGCACTTACCTCATTTATAAACCTAACCTTGTATTCTGTGTTAAAATATTCTCGATCCCAGTCTGTGTGATATTTTGTAATTATTTTTTCATCTTTACCATATTTGTATACAGGCATTCCTGTATTTATTCTGTCGAAAAGGGCAGCGTATTTAGGGTCAAGTTTAGTTTTTACAAGAGTCATCATTGGGAAAGTCACTGTAAGCACAACCTCTTTGTTATCAACTACAATGGCAAGTTTATCTCCCATTTGATACTTTTCAGCAGCCTTTGGTATGGCTATGACAATCTCCTTAGAGGCTGAATTTTTTTGATAGACCTTGCCGAGGGGGCTACCAACAATTGCAGCGGATAAAAAATTTTCAGAAAATAAAAGCACAAGAATAAAGGCAAAAAATTTTGATAATTTTTTCATAAATAACCTCAAAATATATTGTTGTTGAACTATTTTTAAATAAAATAAATTAAAAAGTATAATCAAATTTAAAGCTAATTTTTTTATAAAAAGCAAAATTTTTAACTTTTATTTTTTCTTTTAAGGTCTAACTTATTTCTTGACTTTTTTATATGAAATACCTTTTAGTTTCTTTCTGAATAAAGGATGTTATTTCTTTGCCCCTAAGAAAGCCAGAAATTTGCATCTGACTCATCATCTAAAGGAGTTTAAAAATGAGCAAATCACCAGATGGCCTGGTAAGCAGGGGTGCGTATATGCGAGCAGAGGTAAACGGCCAGAAATACTATGGTAAACACCTTATGGTAACTGCCGTTGCCTGTAATGAAAATCTACTCGACATACCTACTGTATCCCGCTTTGTTAAAGAAATGGTCCCTGCAATTGATATGGTGCCTTACGGAGATCTTGTTATTGCAAGGTTTGGAGAAGGTATTGAAGAAGGGATCTCTGCAGTGCAGCTAATAGTCACAAGTGCAATTACGATTCATACTAATGATATGTATAGGGATTTATATCTTGATGTGTTTAGCTGCAAATGGTTTGATGAAGCGATCATCATAAAGATGATCAGGGAATTTTTTTCTCCAGAAGAAATAAAAGAAAACGTTGTATTAAGGAGATAAGTAAATGAAGGACGATCACGTTCCCGACCGGTTTTATCCGGATTTTTATCCACGGTTCACCTTTGAACCAACAAAAGATAGGTTTAAAATTATAAAAACAGAGCAGGCGGGAGAGGGGATTATTTCCCTTTGCTCTTTTAAGCCAGGTGAAACTGTTTTCAGATTTGCTGGTGTTTTACTAAATGAAGTTACTCTTTACACCTTGCAATTAAAACCGGGTTATCATCTTCATGATCCCTTTTTTATGGGCAAAGTGCTTCACAGTTGTGATCCAAATATGAGCTGCGATATGGAAACTCAAACCTTCAGGGCCATCAAAGAAATCAAGCCAGGTGATTTTCTTACAATGGATTACGAAACAACAGAGGATGTGCTTTTTAGATCCTTTGAATGTTGTTGTGGTTCACCAAAGTGTAAAAAATTGATCAAGGGTAGATTATTCCGCTTACAGCATACACAGGAACCATCAGAGATTCCTTATGCTGTTGCGGGTACTTAAACTATCACCAAAAAGATATTGCATTAAGGGCAGAAAGTCTGCCCTTTTTTATTACATTTGATCTGAAAAATTTTTTGGAAAGATAGTTTTCAGATTTTTATCACTATCTTCTGTGAATTTTTTATCCAGGAAAAACCTTATGCCTCTTTGTCTATGAATACAATTCATTAATTTACATTGAAACTCCAGTAATTATTCCGAAATGTAATTTTTAGTTTAAAATCAAGAAACTATTATCTCCCGCCGCCTTCTCTGTCTGGAGATAATAGAGTATTTTTATTTTAAAATAAGTTAAGGAAATAAATACTGCTGAAATTCAATATTAAGTCCTTAAGTATTTATATGGAATAAAATGCTGATATTAAAAACAGTATTTATTTCACTAAAAGATATTTTTAGGAATTATTGCTGAATTTTTATTATAAAAAATAATATTCTATTGAAAAAATCTATTTTTTTCATTATCTTAAAGTTATGAATAATAAAGACACAAAAAAGGGGTTATGATATGACAGGAGCAATAGACAGATATATCACAGCACAGGTCACTTTCTGGAAAAAGCAAAGGGAACAGCTACATGAGCCAATTAAATCTAACAAGCTGCCCTTTATTACAATATCCAGAGAATATGGCTGCAATGGTTATCAGATTGCAGAAAAAATTGTGGAAATTCTCAATTCTCAAAATCCAAATCCTCCATGGGCAGCTTATAACAAGAATCTTCTGGAAAAACTCATGCAAGACACAGGATTATCCTCATCTCTTATAGAAACCCTTACATCTCAGGCAAGGAATAAACTCACAGATATGATTCAGACAAGTTTTAGTTCCTTTCCGCCTCAGGTGGCAATACATAAAAAGCTTGTGGAGACAATAGCGACTCTTGCATTAAATGGCCATGTTGTTCTTGTGGGAAGAGGCTCAACAATGATAACAAAGAATTTCTCCAGAGGATTTCATGTACGATTGGTTGCACCTTTGAATGTCCGTGTTGAAAAGATATCCGAAGAGATGAAGCTAAGCAAGCAGGATGCTCAAAAGCTCATAGCCGAAAAAACAAGGCAGAGAGAAGAATACATGAAGGAATTCTTTAAGATAGATATTACAGATATACATAATTACGATTTAACAATCAATGATGCAAACTTTTCTGTGGAAGAAACTGCAAGGCTTATAATTGAGGCAATGAAAGTAAAAGGATACCTTCTAACTTAAAACAAATATAAAAAAGATTTTCTCTGTGGAAGTTTTCCACAGAGAAAAATTTTAACTGTAAATATTTTCTGAAATATGATTTAATTTTTCTATATCATCCTTTGACAATTTAATCTCTGCACCTGCTAAGTTATCCTTAACCTGCTCTCCATTGCGTGCGCCAAATATTGCTCCTGCTACAACATCGTGAGATAAAATCCATGCAAGGGCAACATGATGAGGTCTGGCGCTGTATTTTTTTGCAATAGCCTCAACCTCGTCAACAACTCTTTTTACAGCAGGCCAATATTCCTTTTTGAAGTATCTGTAAAAGAAATTTCGTGCATCCCCTTTTTTGAAAGTAGGGTGCTCCTTATACTTTCCTGTGAGCATCCCTGCTGCAATTGAGCCATAGGATATTATACTTACTCCATAGGTCTTGCACACAGGCATTGAGTCCTTTTCAATATCCCTTTCAAGGAGAGAATAATTTGGCTGTAAAGACACAACCTCACCACATTTAATGGCAGCCTCAAGCTCTTTGCCAGAGAAATTGCAAACCCCTATATATCTCACTTTACCCTGCTGCTTTGCCTTCATCAAGGCCTCCATTGATACCTCAATGGGGACATCATTCACTGGCCAGTGAATCTGGTAGAGATCTACATAATCCATCTTAAGGCGCTTTAAGGACATCTCAAGATCGTGCATAATAAATTCTGGAGTTAATATCTTTTCGTATCTGCCCTCAATGTTTAGGCCGCATTTTGTGGCTATTATAAGCTGCTCCCTCACACCCTTGACAATCTCTCCAATCAACTCCTCTGCATGGCCTGCACCGTAGGCTGGTGCTGTATCTATGCAGTTTATACCACAATCAATTGCAGTCTTTATTGCCTCCTTTGCACCAGCTTCATCATAGTCACTCCACATGGAGCCACCTATGGCCCATGTCCCAAGTATTAGCTCTGTTACCTGAAGTTCACTTGTTCCAAGTTTTCTTGTTTTCATAGTCACCTCGTTTAAGTGAATTTTTTATTTATAAGAGCTCATTGGCAAGAAAAAAATATTTTCCAGCCCTTGATTTGTGTTGACAAATAACAAGTGTTATTTAATGATTATGAAACAATATGCATATTGCGAGGCAAATATGAAAGTTCTCTTCCTCAATGGCAACAATCAAAATTCATCACTTGATAATTTTATTTCCTTTTTATCAAAAATTTTAGAAAACAGAAAATGCTCAGTTAGTGAATTAAAGCTAAGGGATATGAAATTTTCTCCATGCAGAGGCTGCTTCAACTGCTGGGTAAAGACTCCTGGAGTGTGTGTTTTTAAAGATGATGGTGATTTAATATGTCGCGAATTTATACATGCAGATCTTGTTATTCTTGTCTCGCCGATTATTATGGGCTACCCATCTGCTATTGCAAAAAATGCACTGGATAGAGTAATTCCACTCATACACCCCTATCTGGAGGATGTTGCTGGGGAGGTGCATCACATGAAAAGATATGATTCTTACCCTGAACTGGCTCTTTTATTGGAGAAAATGGAAGACACAGATGATGAGGATATCGAAATAATAAGGGATATTTTTCAAAGATCCGCTCTTAATCTCCAGAGCAAGCTTAAGTTTTTAAAACTCACTACATCATCTCCAGAGGAGGTTGCAAATGCAATTATCAATAATTAATGGCTCACCACGAGGGGCATCTGGCAATACAGAGAAACTGCTTTCTCATTTTATAAATGGTTTTATGGAAACAGAAGGTAACTCAGTTGAACTTATTCACTCTATAGGGGATCGGCCATTATTTGAAAAATCAAAGGAACTCTTTTTGAGGTCTAAAAATCTTCTCATTGCATTTCCTCTCTATGTTGATGCAATGCCTGGGAGTGTAAAAGAACTATTTGAAGCTTTGCAGGAGTGCTCATATAAAAATCCAGATCTCTCTTTAATGTTTATGATTCAATGCGGTTTCCCGGAAACTCACCATACTCGCTTTGTAGCACGCTATTGCGAAAAGCTCTCATCAAAACTTGGAGCTAAATTTAATGGAACAATATGCAAAGGAGGATGCGAGGGCCTTTCTGTTCAACCGCAGGCTTTAGTGGAAAAGGTCTTTAAAGGATTTTATCAACTGGGGAAAAGTTATGGTCAGAGTGGAAAACTTGACAAAACATTACTTGATAAGCTTGCCTATCCAGAGCAGTTATCTCATGAAAATATAAAACAGGTTATCCCAATGGTTAATTCTTTTCTGTGGGATTATCTTCTAAAGAAAAACAATGCTCTGGATAAAAGCTTTGATAAGCCCTATAAGTTGTGATTACCTTAGATTAAATACCACAGCATATATCATAACTACTGTACCACAATTGCATGAGCACCTATATTGTATTAAACGAGATGTCATCTCTCTTGACCTGAAGTGAGATGACATCTCAAAAATTATTCCATTATATAATTGAGAGATAGGGCTCGGAATTCGTCGTTTTTGCTTAAAAATGTTGGATATTTCCCGCTGCTAAAGAAGTGAATCTGGCATTTTTTTAAGCTCTCTGCAGCTTTTGATATTCGCTGTTCAATATCTGGTAGCAGGTCATAGCCGTAACTACCAGTAAGTAGAATAGGGCAGTTTATATCCTCAAGAGATCCATGAATAAAACTCCCCCCTCTTTCTGCAAAATCTATTTGCATCTCAGTGTCTTCCTTTAGAATCTTTTCCCATTTTGATCCGTTGCACATTAGATATTTATTTTTTAGATCTGAGTGGTGAATTTTTTCTCTGAAGGAAATGAGGTGTTCTATATAGGCCTCGTCTGGAGAAATCCCAGGGAAAGATTCTGCGATGATGGACTTTACAAATCCAGGTTTTATCAATGCCATATTCATAGCAACCATTGAGCCTGTGCCTGTGCCTATTATAGATGCTTTGTTAATTTTAAGCTTTTCGCATATTTTTAAAATAGCAGAGGCATTCATTGTCCAGTAATTATCAAAGTCAGTTACATTTGGTGATTTACCGTGAGCGGTCATGTCAAATGTCACTGTGTTGAAGTATGTAGAATAAAAATTGATCTCTGTATCAAAGATTCTTGAGGACATTCCATTGTCGTGAATTAATATAAGATTGTTGAAACCGTCCTCTGACTCTGCAAGGGTATAGTGAAGCTTTATTTCGTTTTTGTTAAAAAGCATAATTTTTCCTTTTTTATTTAAAATAATAATCAAAAAGAAGCATTTTATTCCATAAAAAGATCAAGGAATTAATATTAACCAAGAAAAGAAAATTCTATGTTTTTTTCAATAAATTTTCTTTGTGATTTGACCATAGAAGAGTATCTCTTTAATTTTTTAAAGCAACTTTCCAATTTATTCTATGGGCAATATCCCCTATAGCATTTAGAAGATCCTTGGAAGAAGCATAATACTCCTTCCAGATAAAAATGAAATTATATTTATTAATAATTACTGAAAATAATAAATGATTTTAAATTTTGCTAAGAAAACTATTTACAAATAGTTTGTGAAATGCTATAATAAAAAAAATAATTTTTTCACGGTCAATAACTATGGCATTTCATCTTATAACTTCAAATCGACTTGAAGAGCTTGCAAAGCACTGCTGTCAAATTTTTAAGGAAGACCCTCTTCCCCCAATGTGTCCAGAATTAATTGTTGTTCAAAGTATTGGTATGCGTCAGTGGTTTTCTACACAGATGAGCAGAGAGCTTGGTGTGTGGTCTAACTTTGATTATCTTTTTCCTAATCGACTTACCTCTTTGATAATAAAATCTTTTTATCGTGATATTCCAGATGAACGTTTTTTTGATAAGGATATATTCACATGGAAGGTTATGAAATTTTTGAGGGAACACAGAAATGATAATCTGTATAAAGAGATCATTAGCTATATAGATGGTGATGATAAAAATATAAGGGAATACCAGATCTCTTATAGAATTGCAGATACTATGGATCAGTATATTACCTTTCGTCCTGATATGATTCTGCGGTGGGGAAAAGGCAATATATCACAGGATGAAAAGTGGCAGGGGAATTTATGGAAAGAAATTACGGCTAATATGGCTGTTAAAAATCCCGCTCTTCTTTTGAAAGAAATTTTTGATTCACTTTTGGATAACTCTGCAAGAGTTGAGGATTTCCCAAAAAGAATTACATGTTTTGGGATATCCTATCTGCCTCTTTTTCATCTCAACTTATTAAGGGCTGCTTCTTTTTTCTGTGATGTCTATTTTTATATGCTCAATCCTTGCAAGGAGGAGTGGATGAATCTGTCCACAGAAAAGGAGATAAGCAACATATACAGGCGTGAATCTGAAAAGTATGCAAGAAAGCTAATAACAGGTGAAGACTTTGAGGAGCTTCAGCATATTGACCGTGGCAATAGCCTCCTTGCATCATGGGGAAGATCTGGCAGAGACTTTTTAAACTTTCTGTATATCTCCTCTCAGGAGCTTGTTCTTAAGGAATACTTTGATGACTTTGAATCTTTTGTAAATCTCACACTTTTGCATAAGATTCAGCAAGACATACTCTTTATGGCAAACAGAAGAGAGTTAAATGATAACCATCAGGAAGAAATAAAGGCAGACAGAAGTATAACAATAAATTCCTGTTATTCTCCCATGAGAGAGATGGAGGTCTTGCGAGATTATATAGTGGATCTTTTTAATAATAATCATGATCTTGCCCCTCAGGATATAGTGGTTATGACTCCAGATATAGAAAGCTACAGTGGATATATACAGGGAGTATTCGGCGCAACAGAGGAGGGCATTCCTCTGATACCATTTTCAATTATAGATAGAAAACTCATATCAGAAAGCCCTGTTATCACTGCATTTTTTAAAATTCTGTCTATTGATGATAGCAGGTTTTCGGCTTCTGAGGTGCTTTCTCTTCTCATGTATGAGCCAATTGCTATGAAGTTTAACTTCTCCTCAGATGATGTTGAGAAGATATCTCTATGGGTAAGGGAAAGCAATATCTTCTGGGGAATTGATGAAAAATATAAAGAGGATCTCGGGCTTGCTGCTCTTAGAGAAAATACATGGGCCTATGGCGTAGAAAGAATGCTACTGGGAACAATGATGAGTCATGGGGATGAACTTGTCTTTGATATATTGCCATATTCTGCTATTGAAGGTGGGGAGAGAGAGGTTCTTGGTAGATTTATATTTTTTTTAGATAGGCTTTTTTATTTTTATAAAAAAACACAGGGCAGCTTTACACTGGCTCTATGGGCTGAGATTATAGGTGAAATAATATCCACATTTTTTGATGAAGAGAAATTTTATAATGATATACGTCCATTGAGAGAGGCTATTGAAAAACTTTTAGCTATTAGTAACGAGTCAGGATTTGATGAGGAGATCACAATTTATCCTGTGATGGAGTATTTAAAAAGCTTTACTGCCACAGAGAGGGGAGGGAAAAACTTTATTACAGGTCATGTAACATTTTGCGAAATGCTTCCCATGAGAAGCATACCCGCAAAGGTTATATGTCTTGTTGGCATGAATGAGTATTCTTTTCCAAGAAAATCAAAGCCTCTGAGTTTTGATTTGATTTCCCTAAAACCTCGTAGAGGTGATAGGAATATCAGAGATGAAGACAGATATTTATTCTTAGAAACGGTAATATCCGCAAGAGAAAATCTTTATATAAGTTTTGTTGGTCAGGATATTGTTACAGGGAAGGAATATAATCCTTCAGTTGTTGTAAGTGAATTGATTGAATATATAGAAAAAAATTATATCACTGCAGATAGAATTTCCCCTTTGAATTATATATTTACAAAGCATAAACTTCAAGCCTATCATCCTGAATATTTTTTGTCAGAGAATAAAATCTTTACATATTCATTATTACGAAAAAAAGAAGCTCAGTCTTTTCTTGGTAAAAGAATTAATGAGGTCTTTTTTGAATCTCTTCCACCACTTACAGATGAAGAGAAAAATATAAATGTAGATGATCTGGTGGTGTTTTTATCAAATCCTGCGGAATACGTTTTGAAGAAAAGACTCGGCGTTAAATTGGATATCAATATATCTGAAATAAAGGATGAGGAGGATTTTTCACCTGATAATATTGCAACTTATAATATAAAATCAAGTATACAGGAGTTGCGTCTTAGGAATTTTGATAAAGAAAGAATTTTTAAATTCTTAGCCAAAAGTGGCAATTTGCCACAGGCCTCTCTTGCCAGAGGTTTTTATGAAAAGAATTATCTTTCTGTTGAAAGTCTTTTACGTAAGATTGATATTTCTGGTCATAAGATTCAAGAGGCGGTGAGTCGAACTATTGGTGATATAAATATATCAGCAAAGTATACTCTTTATGGAGAAAGGCAAATTTTTTTCAGAGTGGGCAAGCTCAGGCCTAAGGATATCTTGAAGGCATGGATTTATCACCTTATTGTCTCTACTGTTAAGGATAATGTTTCCACTTCATTTGTAGCAGAGGATAAGTCCATCTCTTTTAAAGGAAATGAATTTGATGAAAAAAAATCCGCTTTTGATATAATTAAAGATCTTCTGGATATTTATGTAATTGGCATGGAAAGCCCTGTTCCATTATTTCCAGAGAGCTCTGGAAATTTTGTATCTCAATATATCGAAAAACATGATGAGAACAAAGCTCTTGCCTCTGCAATAAGTAATTTTAAAAATGATTATAATAAAAGTGGTGATGCCTTTAATTCCTATGTGA
>MWCI01000069.1 GCA_002069965.1 Spirochaetes bacterium ADurb.Bin218
CTTGAGAGAAAATAAAACTGAGCAGTTGTAATCATTTTAAAGATAAGCTCTGTTTTATCTACATAGAGCATATCTTCTTTGATGAGATTTTCAAAACTGGACTGGCCTATGGGTAATTTTTTTAGCTTCATGGCTTAATATTATTATTCAGTGAATTATTTTGCAACTATTTTATTTTAGGAGTAAATTGTTCATTGGTGATGGTTATTTATCAAAATAAAAACAGTAATTATTCCTAAATATAATTTTTAGTGTAAAGTCAAGAAATTATCCCCGAAGCCGAAGACTTCGGGGATAATAGAGTATTTTTATTTTAAAAGAAGTTAAGGAATAAATAGTGAAATAAAAATTATATTCATGAAATGAACAATATTTTTTTGCTCCAATTCATAAATATTGATATTTTTTAAAAAAATATTGGAGGTGTAACTATGAGATATGGTGCTCAAAATAATATCGTTGCAAAAGTGAAATCCATAAAAAGTGGGGATATTATGTCACAGGTAAAATTTGAGGTAACAACTCCTCATGAGATGAGCTCTGTCCTTACAACTGATTCAGTTAGATCTCTTGATCTTAAAGAAGGTGATACTGTTCATCTCATCATAAAGGCAATTCATGTTTTGCCTGTTAAAGAATAGTTTCAAAATTCAAAAATATTCTTGATATTAAAAAAGCTACTGTCATAGTAAGCTCTTATTTATATATTAGGAGCTTACTATGACAAAATTACGTCTTGATTTTGTAGATCTCATGCGCGGTATTGCCATGCTTGTTATGATTGAAGTTCATGTGGTCAACTCTCTAATGGATATGACCCTGAGAAATACTTCATGGTTTGGATTTATTAATTTTGCAAATGGTTTAGTGGCTCCTTCATTTATATTTATATCAGGATTTGCCTTTGTCCTGGCCTCACAAAAAAAACTCCCTGAGTATAGAAAATTCCGTTACGCCTTCTGGAAGCAACTGGGCAGAATTGGACTTATATGGTTTACAGGCTATATGCTCCACATACCTTATTTTTCTCTTCACAAATGTATTCACATTGCTACAGAGCGTCACTGGCTTAAATTTCAAAGTATAGATGTTTTGCAATGTATAGCCTTTGGACTTTTTATAATATTCATCCTGCGCTTAGTTATAAAAAATGATAGAATTTTTATTGTATCGGTCTCAGCCCTTGGTATATCCTCTGTAGCCTTCGCTCCTTACGCTTATAACGCTGATTTAAGTCATCTGCCTGTATTTGTTGCCACATATATTGCACCTGTGCACTATACACTCTTTCCTATTTTCCCATGGTTTGGATTTATGGCAGCAGGTATATGGTGTGCATGGGTTTTTACCAGATACAACAGTGCAGGTAAAAGCTATATTTTTTTTAAAAGGCTTTTGATAGTTGGAATTTTGATGGCTCTCATGTCCCTGCCTCTGATGTTTTATATTAAAGACTATTTAGGACTTTTCAATGATGTTCGCCCAAATGCTCTATTTTTTATAGCAAGGCTTGGTTTTGTAACTGCACTTTTATCTCTGTGTTTTTATTACTGCCAGTGGAGAGGCGAGCCATCTGCCATAATACTCTACCCAAGCCGAGAATCTCTGGCCGTATATTTTATACATCTACAAATACTTCACAGAGAATTATGGAAAGGGAAATCCCTTGTGGACATATATCCCAACACACTTTCCTTCTGGATTTGCATAGTAATCACAATTGCAATGATATTGGCCATACTTCCAATGGCAAGGATATGGAATTACTGGAAATCAAAATATGAATACTTTGGACTAATTGCAGTATGGACTATGATCTTTATAGGCGGAATAATTTTTCTGCTGCGATAAAATTATTCAGATCAATTAGCGGGCCTACCATAGCAGCTAATTGAACTGAAAGTCTGGATATTTTTTTAAAATTTCATCCACTTGCCTTTTTACATCCTCTGACATTTCAATGTCATCAGGCCATTCTCTCACATGTCCATCTATTATTCCCTTTCGAGTTGCATCAATTATAACGCAATTTTTTTCCAAAACTATATCTCTTGAGGGATCAACATTATTAAAAAGTTTCCACAGCACAACAGAATAATCTTTTATATCAATATGGAAATCAACAAGGACAAAAATCCCTTCAGTGCATATATTGCTATGAAGTATGCGATTTTTGAAAAAGGCGGAATTTTTACCCTTGTTCTTTTTTACAGAAACTATAATTACTCTGTTTTTACAATGTTCAAAGGCTATATCAACATCAACAAAATCTTCATCAAGAGCTGTAAGCTCATACTTCAGTGAAGCTAAATTTTTTGTTCCATGAAAAAAGTCATCTCCCCGCTTTTCTTCCCCATCAACTCTCTTTGTTATATCAATACCCAGCTTTGATCCATATAAAGGCCTCTCTGCAGAATGATCAAGGACATCAAGAATCCCCTTTGTCAGAGTTACGTCTGAAAATAGATCTACAGTATTTAGCAAATATTCCATAAGAAGCTTCCCTTCCTTCAAAAGAGCTTCATCATCTATAATTACCAACATCTTTGCAAAGCTCATCTGTCCGGAGCCCCATAATCCATTCATAACTTTCCCAGCATGATGAGGGAACTCCTTGTCTATGGCAACAACAGCTATATTATGGAAAACACCTTCCCAGGGAAGCATATAATCCTTAATCTCTGGCAATATCGTTTTAATCATCGGCAAAAAAAGCCGCTCTGTTGCAAGAGCCATATAGCAATCTTCCATTGGTGGCTTGCCTACAATTGTAGCGCTATATATAGGATTTTTTCTGTGAGTAATGGCAGTGACATGAAATACAGGATACTCACCTTTAAGAGAATAATATCCTGTGTGATCCCCAAAGGGCCCCTCGATTCTCAATTCATCTGGATCAACATATCCTTCAAGAATAAATTCAGCATTTGCCGGAACCTCCAGATCTACAGTTACACACTTAACCATCTCTACAGGTTTTCTTCTTATAAAGCCAGCAAGAAGCATTTCATCCACCCCTCTTGGCAAAGGTGCAGTGGCAGCATAAGTCACAGCAGGATCTGTTCCTACGGCAACAGCCACCTCCATTCTCTTGCCAGCTTTTTTATATTCATGATAGTGATGCGCTCCATCCTTGTGAATATGCCAGTGCATGCCAGTTGTCCTTTTGTCAAATATCTGCATGCGATACATTCCTGCATTTCTCTTTCCATCTGAAAGGCTCCTGGTAAATACAACAGGCAGAGTAATAAAGGGACCTCCATCTCCAGGCCAGCAAAACAAAACAGGAAGTTTTGTTAAATCTACTTCATCACCTGTTAAAATAACTTCCTGGCAAGGAGCTACTCCTTTGCGCACCCTCGGAAGAAATCGAGACATAGATAGGAGTTCAGGGAGCAATTTTATTTTATCCATCAAGGTAACAGGAGGCTTCATATTGATTATGCTGTGAAGTCTACCTGCCAGTTCATCAAGGGAGGAACTGCCAAGAGCCATATTAATTCGCCTTATGCTGCCAAATTGATTTGTAATTACAGGGAAATTATATCCCTTGACATTTTCAAAGAGTAAGGCCTTACCTCCTCCTGGCATCTTAGACATGCGATCTGTTATCTCTGTAATCTCTAAAATATTTGAAACAGGATCCTTTATTCTAAGCAACTGGCCTTCCATCTCCAGATGAGATATAAATTCATGAAGATCTTTATAGTTTTTTTTCATCATTACCTTCCAATTCAATATTTATCAATACCTTTCCATGAAGTAGAGAGATCATGCTCTATGCCAAGGAGGTCAAAAATTTTACCTGATATAAAATCTGCAAGGGATTCTATTGTTTGCGGTTTATGGTAAAATCCTGGTGAGGCTGGCAAAACAATAGCACCACTTTCACTTACAGCTAACATATTACGGATATGAATAATGCTCAAAGGAGATTCTCTAAGGACCAGGATCAGTTTTCTCCTCTCCTTAAGAGAGACATCTGCCGCGCGCTGCAAAAGAGAATCCGAAAGTCCCGAAGAAATACAGGCAAGAGTTTTCATCGAACAAGGAATAACTACCATACCATCTGTTTTAAAGGAGCCGCTTGCAATAGGAGCAAACATATCATTGTTTTGATATTTTTTAAAATTTCCTGATAAGTTTTGTAAAAAGTCATCCAGGCTTTGTTCCATTTCATGAGCAAAAACAGCCTCTCCCATTGGACTTGCAACAATGTGCAAATCAATTCCATATTTCAAAGAATTAATAATAAAATTCTTAGCATAGATACTCCCTGATGCTCCTGTAATTCCAATTATAAGACTTTTCATCTATTTACCCGTTAAATAACCTGTAAGTATAGCAACAAAAACTAATACTGAAATTATACTATTTATATGGAAAAAAGCAATATCAATGTTGGTAATATCATCTGGTTTAACAATGCGATGCTCAAGAACATACAGGAGAGCAATTAATGAGACAGGTATTAGATACCAAATACCAAAGCCTGCGCTCCATAGCAAAGAAACAAGAAAAACCACAGTAAGTATATGAAGAATTGCAGAAATATAAAAAGCTTTTTTTATGCCAAATCGAACAGGAATTGAAAAGAGATTATTGGCAAGATCAAACTCATAATCCTGACAGGCATATAGAATATCAAATCCTGCAATATGAGTCATAAGGGCAAGGGCCAGTAATATAATTGAAATATCGGGCAAGCCTACAATGGCAACCCATACAGCAACAGGAGCAAGTCCAATGGCAAAACCAAGATATATATGTGCAAGCCAGGTAAATCGTTTTGTATAGGAATAGAAAAAAAGCACCACAAGCAAAGGAAAGCTTAAGATAAAGCAAATATAGGAAAGCATGGCAGCTGAAAAGATAAGCAAGATTGATGAAAATATAACAAAAACAATTGCCTCATTTTTTGAAATCTTACCCTTTGGAATCTCTCTTATGGCAGTTCTTGGATTTTCTGCATCAATATCTGCATCTACAATTCTGTTAAATCCCATGGCAGCAGATCTTGCCCCGACCATTGCAATTATAATCCAAAAGATCATTGATGGAGTAACAGGTTTCACTCTTAAGGCAAGAATAAGACCCGCAAGGGCAAAGGGAAGAGCAAAGAGTGTGTGGGAAAGCTTAATCATTTTAGAATAACTTACAGTTTTCTCAAAAATTCCCTCCTTATCATTTACAGTGGTAAGCTCATTGGAAAAATTCCATGGACACAATTTTTTTTCCATAAAAGATACTAAGGCATAAAGAGCAAGCCCCATTATACTCATTGCTACAATACCGACAAAAATCATAACATAATCAGCCCGTGCCCATGAATCCATAATAAGATATCCAAGTCCAGTTGTTGTAGCAAAGGACTCTGCAAAAAACAAAACTGAGATTGCAGTGCCTATTGATATCCTTATTGCAGTAAAGCTATGGGGCAAGGCTGCAGGCAAAACGACATTTGTTATAATATCTTTTTTACCTCCTCCTGCAGAGATTACAGAATCATAATATCTCGGATTTAAAAGCCTGACACCGTCCCTTGTGGACACTAAAACCTGAAAAAATAAAATAAGTGTAATAAGCACAATTTTAGAAACATCCCCAAGGCCAAAGAGTAAGACAATTACAGGCAACAAAACCATCTTTGGTATAGGATAGGCCATATAAACAATGGGGGATACTATTCTGTTCATAGTATTGCTATATCCTGCAATAGCACCAATTGGGAAAGCAATAATCCATGCAATAAAAATGCTTATGCAAACACGTCGCAGACTGATAAGAAAATGATACCAGAAGGCAGAAGTCCATAGCTCAGATATAAACCTGAGAAGAACAAGCTCTGGCTCAGGAAGAACTGGACTGGACATAAGCACAGCAATAAGCTTCCATAGGATAAAAAAAGCAGCCAGCGTCACAAAAATGCTCAAAAATGAATTATTCTCTTTCACCTTTTTCTATTATCCCCCTAACCTTATTACAGATCTTGTAAAAGTGTTGTGAGCCTCTAAAATCAAGAGATCTTCTATTTTTATTTTCAATCATAACCTCAACTCTTCCGGGATGAGAATTCATTATTATAATCTTATCTCCAAGGAATACACCTTCTTCAATGCTATGAGTTACAATTACCATGGTAAGTTTTTTTTCAATCTGTATAGTTTTAATAGTATTTTGAAGTTTTTCTCTTGTCAAAGTATCAAGAGAAGAAAAAGGCTCATCCATCAAAAGAATTTCCGGTGAAGAGACAAGAGCACGGGCTATTGCCACTCGTTGTTTTTCTCCTCCACTTAAATTAGAAGGAAACCTCAAACTTAATTTTTCTATATTAAGCTCCTGCAGAGCCCTTAGAGAAAGTGCATCCCTTGTGGTTTTTTCCACACCTTTAATTTTGAGGCCAAGCTCAACATTTTCCCTAACAGTCTTCCAGGGCAACAATCCGTAGTCTTGCAAAATAAAGGCAACATCATCCTTTGCTCCCTTAACCTCTCGACCATGAATAAGAACCTGGCCAGCATCAGGTCTTAACAATCCACCTATTATGTAAAGGAGAGTTGTTTTACCACATCCAGATGGACCAATTATGGAAAGAGACTCCCCTTTTTTAATTGCAAAGTTGATATTTTCAAGAACATTGATGCCTGAAAATTTTTTTGAAAGGGAATGGACTTTTATAATTTCTCCGGAAACCATGTTATGCTCTTATAATCCAAGGTCTGGGATATCATACCTTTTTGCTGAAGCCAATCATTTACCATTTTTATATCCCTCTCAGAAGGAAGAGCTGCAGATTTATAAAAAGGAATCTTATAGCTCTCTTTAAGATCTACAGGGAAATTTATTTTAGAGACCATAAGATCTTTATAGCTTTCAGAATTTTTATTTATCTTTTCCACAGCCCTATTATAGGCTATGAGAAATTTGCTTAAAACAAGTGAATTTTTTTCTATAAAATCCTTTTTGAATACTATAACCGTTGCACTTGTATCAAGTTTTCTATCATCAGCAATGAGCTTTGCACCGCCCTTTATTGCCTTACTTGCAAGAGGCTCCGGCAAGAGAGCAAGCTTTAGAGAGTCAGACATTAGCATCTGCATCCTCACAGGTATTGCCTTTACTTCAACTCTCTTCACCTTTGATGGATCTAAATTATTTGAAAGGAGAATCCTGTCCAAAAAATACTCAATAACTGAGCCAATAGATATTGCAACCTCATTGTTGCCAATATCTCCTATTGTCTTAATCTGTGAATTGGGAGAAGCAAGCAAAGCAAATACAATATTATCAGGAGAGGTATGATATGATTCAAGAACTATCTTAATATCAACACCACTTTTCATCTGCAATAAAGCTGCAACCAGATCACAAAATTGACCATCGAGGTTTCCAGAGGCAAGAGCAGCATCCCTCTCAAGAGCACTATTGAAATTCACAAGCTCTACATCTACACCTGCTTCTTTAAAAATATTTTCACTTTGTGCAACCACAAGGGGTAGTGTATCAATAACAGGTAAAACTCCAATGCGGATCTTTTTATTCTCCTCTTTGCAGGATGAAAAAGCAAGCAATGGAACAGAAATAATTAAGATAAAGATCTTTCTCATACAAAACTCCCAATAGAATTATTAAAACTATATATACAGCCTAACTCCAATTCTTGCAATAAAACCAGACATGTCAATTTCAACATTATCTTTATCAGGATGAATTCCCCTGTACCCAAGATCAAGAACAAAATCAACTGCAGAATTTTGCACAAGTTTATATGCTGCAGAAGCATAGGCCTGCCATGCATATCCACTATAAAAATCAGTGCCACTATCTTCATCTGATGAGTAATCTAAAATCATAAAGGCATAGCCCAATCCTATGGTAAATGAAGGCTCAAAGAAAAGCTTTTCTTTAAGAAAAGGCAATCTCACCTGAGCATTTGCAAAAAATGGAAAAGTATAAAGATTAGTCTCTGCTTTTAAAGAGCCATTTACAGATCCTCCTGCATTTACATCCTCCAGTTTATTGCTCCATTGCACCCAGAAAAAATCACCTTCAAGACCAAAGACAAAAACAGGATCAAGATTATAGATATAGTTTAAACTCACATCAAGTCCAAACTTACCAGGATCAGCGGCATAGCCTGTTCCAATTTTTCCAATAAACTCATTATCCGATGGATTAGCAAAAACATTTTTTTCTCTTGGGACAACTATTTTACCATCAGAAGTGGCACTCTGTGCAAAAACAACGACAGGCAATAATGTGAGAAATATTGTTACTGCTAAAAATTTTTTCATATATAAGCTCCTTTTATAAAAATTGTCTTACAATAAAGCAATTGTATAAAGCAATTCAACTCTTTTTTATTAAATTATTAGTTTACACAAAAATAGAACTTTTCAATCCCCAGCTTTAAATGATGAAATTATCTGTGGAATATCCCTTGCATATAAATAGAGATCTACAGGCAATGAATTTATATATTTTACCATGTAAACCTTATCACCATAGCTGCCAATCTTTTTATTATAATAATTAAGTTCAAGTCTATTTGAGCTGTTTCTCCTTTCAAAGAGTTCCCATGATTTAACATTAAAAATCCTGATATAAAACAAAGGAGCAAAGCCCTCTGGCAAAACAGAGCCTGCCCAATCTCTTGATCTTGTTGGCAGAGCAAAATATATAGCCTTTACTTTTATATCAGATTCAACTATCTCATCATATTCAAAGACAGAATAATTACTCCATGATGAGGGAAGATCTATAGAAAAATAATACCTCCTATTTATATATTGAATCCTCCCATCTTCTGTTACTTTACCCTGAGAAAGACAGGAAATAAAAAGTAGCAATAGAAATAAATAATTAATTATAAATTTAGAATTCATTGAGTTATAATAAAAAAAATGCTTTTTCTTTTCAAGAAAAATAAATCTTAATTTAAACATTGAGCGGCCTCTTTAATATATCTAAAGATATATTAAAGAGGTTTAACTCTTGACAAAAATTTTAAATCTGCAAAAATTTAAGCACAGTAGACCATAAGGGTGTAAAAATGAAAAAATATCTCTCTCTTATAATCATAGTAGCAGTGATTCTGATAATTAGCGGAATAAACCAGGCCTTTAATCTTGTTCACTGTAATATGAGGCGTGACTATAAAACAATGGAGGATCGCACCATCCAGAATATTAAAGACAAAATTGCTACTCTGGAAAAAGAGGATATAAAAGATACAACAACAACTAGACGACTTGCTGAGCAATATGCTCTACTTGGCAGGCTATACATCGAAAGAAAATTATGGGATCAGGCAATAGAGTGTTATCTTTCATCGGAGAAATATGGAGGTAATGGTGCTGCTGTGATGTATGCCTTAGGGCTTGCCTATGCAAATAGAGGATATGACAGAAGCGATGAAAAGGATTTTGAACAAGCAGAAAGCTATTACAGAAAATCTCTGGAAAAGCATCCAGGTTATGAGGATGCAATGTATGGCCTTGCAGTATTGCTTTATTATCATAGAAATAATAAAGAAGAGGCTCTCAATCTAATGAATGAGCTTGTATCAAAAAATAGCGCCAATTATATAGCAAGATTTGCCTTGGGTAGATTTTACTATGAAAATGGAGATTTACAAAGGTCTTTGCAAATCTATCAACAGCTACAGCAGGATCTGGAGAAACCGCCTAAGTCAGAAATAATAAATCAATATAGACAGGAATGCTCTGCCAACATTGCAAGAATAACAGCAGAGCTTTAT
Source organism: Spirochaetes bacterium ADurb.Bin218 (assembly GCA_002069965.1). Classification (GTDB taxonomy): domain Bacteria; phylum Spirochaetota; class UBA4802; order UBA4802; family UBA5550; genus UBA5550. The sequence continues at coordinate 9,761 of MWCI01000069.1, forward strand.
TCAAAATAAATTATCTCCAGTCAAACTCTTCATCTGGAAGAGGTCTTTGCACCCTCTTATCCTTTGATTTTTCTAAATACTTTTCTTTAAGTATTACAATATCAACACGCCTATTATAAGCTCTACCTTCAGGAGTGCCATTATCCTCAATGGGCCTGAACTCCCCATAAGCAGCAGAGGATACCTGCTTTGGATCAACTGACTCCTCATCAACAAGGTGTTGCAAAACAGCAAGACTTCTGGCAGAAGAAAGATACCAGTTAGTCCTGAAACCATCTCTTATCATTGAAGGAGAAACTGGCCTGTTATCTGTATGTCCCTCGATTCTAATAAAATTTGGAACATTTCTTATAATATTTGCAACCTTAGCCAGCACAGGAAACATCTCTTCCTTCAGGGCAGCAGAGCCAGGCTCAAAAAAGAAATCTGAGGCAAGGCTTATAATAAGTCCACGCTCATCTTCTCTTATGGATATATATTTTGCCTGAATCTCAGCCTTAAAAGCCTCCTGAGCCTTAGCAAGTTTTTTCCCAAGGGCCTTATTCTGTTCAGTTGAGGGCAAAGCCATCATATTGTGTCCCATATCTGCAAGATTTCCCTTCGATATGGAACTCCCTCCTGACATTACCCCTAAATTACCTCTGAATGAATTTATTATCATTTTAAAATCATCAGCAGTGGCAATGGTCTCTTCGCCCATCAAAATGATAAAGAAACACATCAATAAATTATTCATATCCCCCATTGTGACCATCCATGCAGGTGGCCCCTTGGGTTCACTTTTCTTTCGTTCTTTCTTTGCCATCAGCCAGCACCACCCTCTTCTTCAGCAATTCCAGCCCTCATTGCAGGTGGCAAGAAGGAGACTAATTTCTCTTTAAGTATCCTGGGGTTTTCACCTGCCTGTATAGAGAGAATGCCCATAAGCACCATATTCTTCATCAAAACCTCTTCACCTGTTAGGGAGTCAAGATTTGCTGCCATAGGTGTAAAAACAAGATATGCCAGAACAGCTCCATAGAATGTGGTTATAATAGCAACAGCAAGATATGGACCTACCATGGACTTGTCATTAAGGTTAACCAACATCAATACAAGCCCCATGAGAGTTCCTATCATACCAAAAGAAGGAGCAAGACCTGCAAAATCATCAAATATCTTTTTGTTACTATCATGTCGGGCAGCCATCTCATCTATTTCAATTTCCATAATAGCACGGACAAGCTCTGGATCTGTTCCGTCAACAACAAGCTGCAGACCTTTTTTTAGAAAAGGATCATCTAAAGCATCGAGATCATCATCCAGTGAAAGCAAACCCTCCCTTCTTGTTTTTTCAGAGAAAGATACAAGAGTGACAATCATTTCAGCAAGATTAAACTTGGGAGGAAATATAGTAAGCCTCATAAGCCCTGGTATCTGAGCAAGTCTGGGTAGAGGATATGCCACCATCAAAGCGCAAAAACCTCCTCCAACTGTAACCATAACAGAAGGAGCATCCCAGAACATCAAAACACTACCTCCTGCTATTATAACAGCAAGAATCAAAACGCTAAAACCTGCAGTTAACCCTATTATTACAGATATATTCATTATTAGCCTTTTACCTCAACCTTTTGGGGATTATTATCACTTCAATTTGAGAAATTCCTTCTCTATTTTATTTTCGGCATTTTCTTAATAAAGAAAAGCAAAAGATATAAATTTTTATTGCTTCCAATAGTTTTAGGTAATAACAAAAAACTTACGTTGAAAAATATTTCACAATATATTACTTTAAAAAGGAACTATCAAAAAGGGAGGATTTAAATGGACGTTTATAATCCTATATTTGGAATCACATGGCCAGGGCCTGGTGTCTTTGGTATTGCCATTGTTCTGTCCATGCTTTTACTTGGCCTCATTGTCTATATCATACTGCTATATCTTAAAGCAAAAGAAAAAGAAAAGGCTCATAACTATCAACTCTTTTTATTTCAGGTAAAGAGAAAAGGGCTTAACAACTTTCAGATAAAAATATTAAACAATATGGCTGCATACTTAAAGCTAAAAAGTCCAACGACTCTTATAAAAGATGCAAATCTCTTTGAATCAATTCTATCTGGATTTTCAGATTATCTCAAAAGAAATAGCTTAAACATCGAAGAGAATGAAAGTATATGCAAAGA
>MWCI01000070.1 GCA_002069965.1 Spirochaetes bacterium ADurb.Bin218
GAGGTCTTTAAGTGATATCTTTTTATATATGGTGATGATATGACAGGTGATGATCTTTCTTTATTTGCAGATAGCAGCATTATCCCCCTTGCTGAGAGATGCAGGCCTCAAAGTATTGATGATTATATTGGCCAGGAGCACTTAACAGGCAAGGGTAAAATTATAAGAAGTGCAATTGACAGTGGCAGAGTTTTTTCTATGATCCTATGGGGAGATCCAGGCACAGGGAAAACTACTCTTGCCAAGATAATTGCCTCTTCCTGCGGGATGGAATATCATTATCTCAGTGCAGTATCCTCAGGAGTTGCAGATGTCCGTAAGGTTATTGCCGAGGGTGAAAAGAATAAAAGGCTGGGCAGGCAGACTCTTCTCTTCCTTGATGAAATTCACAGATTCAATAAAGCTCAGCAGGATGCTGTATTGGGTGCAGTTGAGGCAGGGGACATAGTCTTGATAGGAGCTACTACTGAAAATCCTTCTTTCAGTGTTATTTCACCTCTTCTGTCTCGTGCAAGAGTGCTTAAACTTCATAAGCTTTCGGATAATGCTTTGTCTAAAATTCTTGATAATGCAGTTGCAAGGGATAAAATACTCAAGCAGGGGAATATAACCTTTGATGATGAAGCAAGGAATTTGCTTATAAATCTTGGCAATGGTGATGCGCGGAGAATGCTCAATATCCTTGAGGTTGCCTTTGTCCTTTCTGGAGATGGTTATGTTAAAGCAGAAGATGTCCATGAGGCTTTCAAGAATACTACAATATATTATGATCGCAAAGGGGATCGTCATTATGATACTATTTCTGCTTTTATTAAATCTTTAAGAGGGTCAGATCCTGATGCTGCTTTGTATTACATGGCAAGGATGATTATAGCAGGAGAGGATCCTGAATTTATTGCAAGACGTATGGTTATTTTTGCCTCTGAGGATATTGGCAATGCTTCTCCAGTTGCCTTAAATATCGCAGTTTCTACTCTTTTGGCAGTTCAAAATATTGGCATGCCAGAGTCAGAGATAATTCTCTCTCAATGTGCAGCCTTTCTTGCCTCATCGCCCAAGAGCAATGCTTCTTATATGGCTATTGCAAAAGCAAAGGATGCTGCCATGAAAGGGGATTACGAGATTCCTCTCCATATAAGGAATGCTCCCACATCTCTTATGGAAAAAATGGGATATTCAAAGGGATATAAATATCCCCATGATTATAAAGAGAATTTTGTTTACGAAAATTATTTTCCAAAAGAGCTTATAGGTGCAAAATTTTATGATCCCACTGAAAATGGAAGTGAGAAGGCAATTCGTGATAGGCTAAAGAGACTCTGGCCCGAGAGATATAAGGAATAAAATTTGCATTGATGCATAATTTTATAAAAAAAACTTGATCACCATGTATAGAGTAAATAATTGGATTAATTTTTTTCATGAGGTAGATATGCCAGAACTTACTGGAGCACAAAAACGAAAACTTAAATCTCATGCTCATCATCTTAAGCCAGTTGTTCAGATAGGACAAAAAGGTCTTACTCAGGAGTTAATTAAGGCTGTTGATAAGGCTTTACTTGATCATGAGCTTATTAAAGTTAAATTTGTTGATTTTAAAGATGAAAAACGGGAGCTTTCTCTTGCTGTAAGTGAGTCCACAGGTGCTTCTCTTGTGACTTTAATCGGTAACATAGCTGTTTTATATAGAGAAAATCCAGAGCTTGAGTCTTCTATTGGTAGAAGTCTTTAGGCGAACTTTACTTTGCAAATACATAAAAAGGGAGTATAGACAATGAAAAAGTACAATGTTGTTATTGTTGGTGCACTTGGTGCCGTTGGCAATGAATTCAGGAAGATATTATTGCAAAGGAAGTTCCCAATTAACAAGATTAAATTTGTGGATTTAGTTGATGTGGGATCTGTTGTTGATTTTGGCGACATGAAGGTTACAGTTGAGGCTCCTTCTGCTGATACTTTTAAGGGCTATGATATTGCTCTTTTTTCAGCAGGGGCTGATGTAAGCCTTCAGATTGCAAGGGATGCAGCCAAAGATGGATGTATTGTCATAGACAACAGCTCTGCATGGAGAATGGATCCTGAGGTGCCACTTGTTGTGCCAGAGGTTAACCCCGATGATGTAAAATGGCACAAGGGAATTATTGCAAATCCCAATTGTTCCACAATACAGATGTTACTTCCTCTTAAGCATATACATGATATGGCAAAAATCAAGAGGATTGTTGTTAGCACATATCAGGCTGTTTCTGGCACAGGGCTTAAGGCAATTGAGGAATGTCTAAAACAGGCAGCAGAGGTTTCCAGAGGTGAAAGTGTATCAAAGGTTAGCGTTTATCCTCATCAGATAGCCTTTAATGCTCTTCCTCACATTGACGTTTTTTTAGATAACGGCTATACAAAAGAAGAGATGAAGATGGTCAATGAAACACGAAAGATAATGGGAGACAATTCTATCAAGGTAAGTGCAACTGCTGTAAGAATTCCAGTTATTTATGGACATTCAGAATCAATAAATATTGAAACAGAGAAAAAGATCACTGCAGATGAAGTGAGAAAGTTGCTTCAAGGAAAACCAGGAATTACAGTTGTGGATAATCCTGCAAAAAATGAATATCCAATGCCTATTTATGCAGCAGGTAAGGATGATGTCTTTGTAGGGAGAATTAGAGAGGATGAATCAATTGAAAATGGAATAAATATGTGGGTTGTTTCTGATAATATAAGAAAAGGAGCAGCTTTAAATACTATACAGATTGCAGAATTGCTCATAGAAAAAGGGCTTATTTGATTTAAAGCTTTTTTTCTTATAAAAGCCCTCCGTAATTTTCACGGGGGGCTTTTAGTTATTGGGCAGATTTTTTGTAATTTATTTATTGTTAAATAGATTGACTTTATCTGCCGAAGTTATATATTATCGACTAATCATGGGTATGATATGAAGAAAATAATTTTTTATTTTGATCCTACAGTTCAAAGTATTCTGGTTAAAAAGAAGAATGCCTCAGGAGAGGTGAAAACTGTTTTATCATCAAAACATAATTTTTTTGCAGAAAATGAAATTGTTGCCCGTGTTGTTGATATAAATGATGAGTCAGAGATAGCCAGATATATTGATGATGGCTATGATTATTATAAACTGCTTGATTATTTCTCCATTAGCCTTGGAAGAGGGGTGAGGTTTGATGAAAGTCTAAAAGCCTATGTTTCATCTTATTATGGCTTTGTTGTTTTAAAAGATGGGAAAATACAACTGCTTTCTCCTCTGTCTTATTCCAAAGATAAACTCTATGCATATTACTATGTATATCCTTCCAAGTTTAATTCATTTCCATCATATAAAGAGATAGTGGAAGTTCTACATGTAGAAAATGTTGTTTATACTGTCTCACAGGAGAGGTATGAAAAACAGATAGACTCCTTATCAAAGGAAAACCCTCAACTTGCCCGTGTTATTGTAGCAGAGGGTAAAGCTCCAGTCAATGGCTATGATGAATATTTTGAGCCACTTATAAGTCTGGAAAAAAAGGTCGGAAAGGTTCTGTCAGATGGAAGGATTGATTATAAGGAGCAGGAGTCTATTATTCAGGTGCAAAAAAATCAGGAGATCTTAAAACGAATACCTGGAGTCAAATCTCAAGATGGCTTTGATGTTTTTGGAGATAAGATTGCTGCTGTTAAAGAAGACAAGGGAGGACTTAAAAAGGGAGATAATATTGTCCAGTCAGGATTTGACGATACTATTTATATTGCGGCAATAGATGGATGTATAAACATTCAAAATAATAAAGTAAGCGTCCTTCCTATGGCAGTAATTCCTGGGGATGTGGATTTAGATTCAGGTAATATTCAGTTTAATGGTTCTGTAAAGGTTCTTGGATCTGTAAAGCCCGGATTTAAGGTTCATGCAGATGGAGATGTTTTTATAGATGGTGATGTTGACAATGCCTACATATATTCAGGTGGGAACATTTCTGTAAAGATGGGAGTTGTTGGCAAAGATGGCACACGGCTTATAGCAAAGGGTGATGTTTTTGCTAAATTTATTCAAAATTCAAAAATTGAAGCAGGAGGCAATGTAGTTGTTGCTGATTCCATTATTAACTGTGATGTTTTGAGTTACAACACAATAGAGGTTACAGGGAAAAATGGAAAGATTATAGGCGGAAAATTGGTAGCGCTATACGAAATTAAATCCGCCACAATAGGAACTCAGACGGAAACTCCTACGACTCTCACTGTAGGTAGAAATTTTGCTGTTGAAGAAGAGCTCAACAAAAAACGTGGGGAGATTAAAATTGCCCGTGAACGTATTGAAGAAATAACTACTACAATGAAGATGCAATTTGGAGAGGAACTCTTTAAGAATGTAAAAGAATATCTAAAAATACTTCCTCCTCAGAAAAAACAAAAATGTCTTGTGTTTATCAATGATCTTAACAAAGCCAATGCTGCTTTGCAAAAATTGATTGAAGAATCATGGGGGATTGAAGAGCGGCTAAAATTGGAAAGGGAGCCTTTTATTATAGTTAAGGGAAGAATTTTTCCTGGAACGATTCTTAATATTAAAAAAAGCGTAAGAAAAATAGACACGCCAATTGATAATGCAAAGTTTTATGAAGATCCAGAAGAAAAGGCTATAAGATTTATATCTGCAATCTAAAATTTTTATTTTTGATAATTAATAATGCTTTCACTTCTATTAAATATTCTTGACCATTCCACATAATATTAGTTTTTTATGTTTAAATTTAGCATCACAGGAGAATCTATGTCTCAGGAATATAGATATGAAAAGTGGCGCATTGGCAAGGCCACAGAGCTTACAGGTATTGATTATTTAAGATACAGATTTTGGGAAATTCTACCAGGTGCCTTTTCCTGGGCAACAATTATTATTGCTGTTGTTGCTTCATATTTTTGGCCCTTTTATGCAGCAGTTTTCATCATTGCCTTTGATGTCTTCTGGCTTTTAAAAACAGCATATCTCTCCATTCATCTAAAGGAAAACTGGAAGAGATTGAAGGAACACATGAATACAGATTGGGTAGAAAAGCTTAAAAATTTTAAATACGAGCACATCTATCACATGATAATGCTTCCTTTTTATAAAGAGGATGAGTCAATAGTAGAAAAAACTCTTCTGGCCTTGCTTGAGTCTGAATACAATCCAAAGAAATTTATAGTTGTCCTTGCTGCAGAGGAAAGAGCTGGGCAGGAGCCTCTTGTGATTGCATCCAATATGAAAAAGAAATATGGCAAAAGGTTTGGTCATTTTTTAGTTACAGTTCACCCTGATGGAATAGAAGGAGAAATTGCAGGTAAGGGTTCCAATATAGCTTATGCTGCAGAGAGAGCAAGAATTGAGATTTTGGATAAATACAAAATTCCATATCATGAGGTTTTAGTATCTGCCTTTGATATAGACACAATCGTTTATAAGCAATATTTTGCATGTTTGACATGGATGTTTTTGGCCAATGAAAAGCCCTATAATACGTCATTTCAGCCTGTGCCAGTATTTAATAACAATATATTTGAGGCACCTGCTGTCTCACGAGTTGTTGCCTTTTCTGGAACTTTCTGGCAGATGGTTCAGCAGGAGAGGCAAAAGAGACTTGCCACCTTTAGCTCTCACTCAATTCCTTTTAGCACCCTATATGCTGTTGGCTACTGGCAGAGCAATATGGTCAGTGAGGATTCAAGGATCTTCTGGAACTGCTACATGAAGTTTAATGGAGATTATATTGTAACTCCAATGTCTTATCCAATTTCCATGGATGCAAATCTGGCTCCTACATTTTGGCAAACAATGAAAAATATATATAAGCAGCAAAGAAGATGGGCCTATGGTGTGGAAAACTTTGCCTACATAATGTTCAATTTTTCCAAAAACAAGATAATCTCACCTCTTGAAAAGCTAAGGATTTTCCTTATAAATCTTGATGGATATTGGTCTCTGGCAACAAATCCAATTTTAATATTTATACTTGGATGGATGCCGATTGTTCTTGGAGGACGGGAGTTTAACACAACAGTGCTGAGTTTTAATTTACCATATATTACCCGTGATATTATGATGATCACCATGAGCAATCTTATATTATCATCAATGGTTGCAGTGAGCCTTATGCCGTCGATACCAGAGAATACAAAGAAAACAAAAAAGATTTATCATATAGTGCAGTGGCTTCTTGTTCCTGTTACCATTACAGTTTTTGGCGCAATACCAGCTCTTGATGCACAGACACGGCTTATGTTTGGGAAATATATGGGTTTTTGGGTAACTCCAAAACACAGATCTATGGAGGGCTGAGATGACTACCAGAAAACAGTTAATGTATATGGGACTTTTTTTTCTTATCTTTGTAATTGTAATTCCAGCCATAGTTTTGTATTCACTGGGATATAGAATTGGTGATAATTTTGGACTTGTAAAAACTGGAGGACTTTATTTTGTAAATGATGAGTCTGATGTGAAGGTTTTTTTAAACGATAAGTTAAAGAAAGAGTCTGGTTTTATAGAAAAAGATATTCTTATACAGAATTTAAAACCAGGAAACTATCATGCAGAAGTTAAAAAAGAAGGCTACAGATTGTGGGAAAAGTGGGTAAAGGTAAGTCCCGAAAAGGTAGAGGTGCTTTATCCTTTACTTATTAAAGAAAAACTGGAAATAACAGAGATCCCAAGGTATGAAAATATTGCTGCAGCGAAAAAGAAAAAGATTAATGAGGAATATGCTGATGTCTTAAAGCTCTTTGAGAAAAAAAAGAAGCCTTCAAAAAAAGCCTTTTTCACCTGGACAGATCCTGAAGAAAAAAAGCTTCGCTTAAGTGAGGATCGCAAGTTAAGAGATAAGGTGTTTTTATACAGGAACAATAACAACATATATGTGCGATGGATAGGCAAAGAGGAAAAACTTCCATTTTTTATTAATTCCATGAAGCCTAAATTGATTTTTACCTCAGAGACTCCCTTTAGATCTTTTGACTTTTTCCCTGGTAGAAATGATTCTTTTATAGTTCATCTTTCTGATGGATCCCTTTTGGCCTGTGAAATAGATAACAGGTTTGGAAATCAGAATTTCTACAAAATAGTCAAATACTGCGACAGGTATATTATTGATGATGAAGAGCTATATTATTTTATTGGCTCAAAACTGTTTGTCATTGATTTTGGAAATTAACTTTTTTATTCCATTTGTATCTAAGTAGTTATAGTTAAAGAATATTTGTGGAGTCAATGGAGTTATTTAAATGAGAAATTCCTATTTTTTCTTTGTATTTATATCAATAGTAATAGCTGTCTATAGTCTTTTAAATTATTATTTTATTGTTCGCTATAGAAATATTATCCCTTCAGCTTTTATACCTGCGATGCTACTTCGATTATTAGTGGCAACCCTTGTTATAGCTCCAATTGCAACGATCTTTTTTAGTTATCGAGGTATTCATCCATGGGCATCTATTACAGGCTTTACAGGGTATAGCTGGCTTGCTTTTTTATTTCTCTTTCTGGTAATAAATGGATTTGCAGATATTGCTTTGTTTATAGCAGGGAAGTTTGGTTTTTCTGCTAATACAGTTGCAAAAGAGGTTTTAATATTTACAATGAGCTCAAGCTTTTTGATTCTCCTCTATGGATTTGTAGAGGCTTCCAATATAAGGCTTGAGAGGCTTGTTATTGAAACAACAAAGTCTGGTATGGACAGAGAGAGAATAAAAATAATGCAGATTTCTGATGTTCACTTTAGCCCAACTATTGGAGTAGAAAAGGCCCTCAAAATAAAAGATATTGCAGATAAAGAAAAACCAGATATACTAATCTCAACAGGGGATTTACTGGATCGTTCTATCAGAAATGGCAATGACGTCATAGATGTTATGAAAAGCATAAGAGCACCCTTGGGAAAGTTCGCAATCACAGGGAATCATGAGTTCATCACAGGTATCGAAGAGAGCACCTCCTTTATTGAGAAGTGCGGTTTTACTTTAATAAGAAATACCTATGTGCTTGCAGGAGGGATCAATCTTGTTGGAGTGGATGATCCAACAGCATATAGATATGGGGCTTATACTCCAGTAAATGAGGCAGCTATATTAAGGTCATCATCCAATGATCTGTACACAATATTTTTAAAGCATCAGCCTCGAATTCTTGATGAAACCATTGGTCTTTTTGATTTGCAGCTTTCAGGTCATACTCATGCAGGGCAGATATTCCCGTTTTCTATTCTTGTAAAGCTGGCTTTTCCCAATATATGTGGATATTACAATCTGGGCAAAGGCAGTTCTCTTTATGTAAGCAGAGGCACAGGAACCTGGGGACCCCCAGTAAGGTTTTTAGCATCTCCTGAGATAACAATTATAGAAATTGTGAGGAAATGAAGTTTTTTAAAAAACATAAACCTGTTGCAAAATAGAATATGCACTGTTGATCTGCTTCATCATTTCTTCATTGCCACTGTCTTTATCTGGGTGGAATTTAAAAGCAAGCTCTCTATATCTTGCTGCTATCTTTTTTCTTGTGGGCTTTGATATTGCAAATAGATCAAGAGCCCTATCTACTTCCTTTTTGTGCAGCAAATAAAAATTTAATCCCTTTTGTGTGTTCTGTAGAATTTCTGATTCTCCAAAGTTTATATTTTCAGGGTCAAGGTAAAATTCAAACATTGGATCAAAGGATGGGCATAGGGGAGACATTACCTCATGTTCACTGCAAAAAAATGAAGGAGTCTCTTTATAGCAAAAGGAGCCTTCCTCTGGATTGTAAAACTGACAGAATCCTTTTTCAGGAATAGGCAAAAGCCTGATCCTTAATGGATCAATATAAAGAAAAAGGCCTTTTGGTGCCACTTTAATTTTTAGACTGTAGAGTGCATGAAATATTGAAAAATGTCTCTCATAAAGGGAATATGGAAAGCTATCTTCTTTCAGAGGGGGGGTGAATTTTTTTATCAGTTCATATTCACTTATTGAGCTTTCCCTTTCGCTGAGAAAAATAAAAAGTTCTTCTGAGTCAATTTGTATAAGTTCCATAAAATTATTGTTGTAAAATCTATGTGCTCCTGTATAGTTATATATAATAAAATGGAAAATATAGTAAAGCTTTTTTTAAAATAACAATGACAACTATAAAGTGAAATTTTAAAAGGAGATTGTTTATGTATAAAATACTTCATCTTGAAACAAGCATGCTTTACCAGACTGTGATAAGAGAAATTTGTGTGGAAATTAGCGCTATCTATATCAATGCTACAAAAGCCTCAGAGGCTTTTGAAATACTGCAGAGAGAAAAAATATCCCTTATACTTACAGCTATGGAACTTGAAAGCGGCAGTGCAATAGATTTTATCAAATCTCTTAATGAATCGCAATTCAGAGATATACCTGTGGTGGTCTTTACAGGAAACGACTCCCTTGAGGATAGGAAGAGAATGTATGAGCTTGGTATAGTGGATTATATACTAAAGACCTCAGACAAAGAAGTAATAAAACAAAATCTTTCAATATTTAGAAAAGAAGATCCTGTTGCCCTTAGAATGAGAGAGCTGACCTATGCAGTTGTTGATGATAATAAGATGGATCGAAAAATTATAAGCAGAATATTTTCGATGCACGACATAAAAAAAGCAGATTTTTTTGACTCAGAGCAAATGCTGCTTAATTCAGATATACATTATGATGTATATGTAATAGACCTTGTATTAAAGGAAACCCTTGGTGATAAGGTAATATCCGCTTTAAGAAAGAAAAATTTAGATAGCGTAATAATTGCGGTCTCAGGGATTGATAATGTCAAAACAATATCCAGGGTTTTGTCTATTGGAGCTGATGATTACATAACAAAGCCCTTTAACTACGATCTGTTTTTTACAAGGCTTAAGACGAATATAAGAAATTTTTTACTTATGCGAGAACTCAAGGTTAAGACAGATCTCCTTGAGCGGATTTCAATAACAGATCCTCTTACAGAGTTATTCAACAGGCGCCATATTTTTGACAGGCTTAATCAGGAATGCGAAAAATTTAAGAGATATGGTCTCACCTTTACTGCTGTGATGCTTGATATTGATGGCTTTAAATCAATCAATGATTCCTATGGGCATCAGGTGGGTGATATGGTTATAAGGATGGTATCTGATGCAATTAAAAAATCCATAAGGAATGTAGACATAGCTGGCAGATATGGTGGAGAGGAATTTTTGATTATACTTCCAGAGATAGATGGCAAGGGTGGAGTTGTTGCTGCAGAACGAATACGAAAGTCTATTGAAAGCATAAAGATTGAGGAAAGCAATATTAAAGTTACCATAAGCGCTGGAGTGGCAGAGTTTGCTGGAGAGCCAATTGATGATTTCATAAAAAAGATAGACTCAATGCTATATCTGGCAAAGAAAAATGGAAAAAATAGAATTGAATCTGCAGCCTTGTAGTTTTATTTTTTTAAGGCACGGTATTGACCTGTAAATTTTGAAAGCAGGTAGAAAAATCGTATAAAGAGCGGATCTTTGGCGTCAATCTTTTTTATAACTGAGTCGATCATCTGCTCATTATAACGAAGAAAAGGCATTGAACTGTGGGCAAGGAGTAAATATTCAGGTTTGATCTTTTTTATCATGGCAAGGGATTCTTTCATCATCTCAGGAAAAAGCACAGGAACAGGTGGTAAAAATTTACTGCCATTGTCAATGATTGAGTCTGCAATATAAATTATTGAGTTTTTTTCATTGTAGAGCATAATGTTGTGGCCTGTGTGTCCGGGAGCATTTATTGCCTGCCAGTCGTTAAAAAATGGGAGTCTGGAGTTATTGCTGAGGATAAAGTCTGGATTTAATTTTCTTTTATAATAAAGCCATTTTATGCCAGATTTCATTTGCGTTGCCATAAAGGTTGATTGCAATGTGTCTGATATGTGCTGCAATGCGCCTCCAAATCCTGAATACCACAGATCTATGCTTTCAGGCGCTGCGATGGCTATTGAAAATTTCTTTCGCATTAAATGAGCAGCTCCAGCGTGATCAGGGTGGCAGTGAGTAACTGCTATGAGCCGCAAATCAGACATAGATCTATTTATGTCTTTTGTAATGAATCCCTCTAAGCTATCTACATCTGGCCTTGAGGCTCCATCAAGCATTAGCAATCCATCGTTATATTCAACTATGTAATTGTTTTGAACATAACCTTTGTGAAGGTGAAGTGTGCAATCTTTGAATTTAAGAAAAGCTTTTGCGTTATTGGATTTTGTAGAGGAGCTGTATTTTGAGGATATATCTTTTAGATTCATTGGTTATCTACTGTTAAAAATATTGATTTTTTATATAAAATGGCAACTAAAGTTAACAAAATATATTATAAAGTCAACTAACATTATGATTTATATTCAAAAATATTATTAAAGATAAGATTAATTTTGTTAAATTATATACTGGATTTGTTCTGTGTTTTATTTGAGAAATTCTGATAAATTGAGATGCTTTTGCTAAAGAAAGACCGCCTCACTCTTTGTTGAGGCGGCCTTTATATTCGGGGTGACTGGATTTGAACCAGCGACCACATGACCCCCAGTCATGAACGATTCAAAATAAACTATCTAACTTCTTTTATATTTCTTCTTTTTTTACTATTTTGTCAACAAAAATTGAACATTTTTTAATAAATAATCTATTTTTTTTCATATTTTTTTATATTCTTTTATTCTATTTGGTTACAGTTTTGGTCACTACAAATTTGAATAATAAGCATAAAAAACAGCAAAACAGCACATGATTAAAAGTCATGTACTCCGTTAAAAAATACTCTTCACCTTTGCGATTGTGTCGTGACTAACTCCTGCAATGGAAGCGAGCTCTTTTTTTGTATCAACATTTGTCAGATTT